>JAGOEF010000020.1 GCA_017997855.1 Bacteroidales bacterium | reverse complement strand
TTAACCTTCGCAGCCATAGAGCTTGAAAGAAACTTCCATGAGTTCTTCCATCAGCTTGGCATTGGCTTCTTCCTTAGCCATTTCTTCGAATACTTTTTCAGCTTCCTTGTCGTCTTTGTATTTTTCTTCAAACTTCTTCGACATTTCGCCCATTTCTTTCATCACCTTGTTCAGTTCTTCAGCTTCTTTGTCGTCGATTTTGTTGTCTTCAACAACTTTTTTAGCAGTTTCGGTGTAGCTCTTCATCATGCCGAACATTTTTTTTGCATCGGCTTTCGGGCCACCGCAGGAAACCATTGCGAAAACGAACGCAACCAAACTCAAAATTACAGTAACTTTTTTCATAATCTATTTATTTTAATGAAACATAAATTCGTAGTAAAACTACTAAAAAAAACGTTGTCCACAAATTGAAAGACGATTTTGTTAATTTTTACAATTGATTGTTAATATTCAATAAAAAAGGCTTCCTGTTTGGGAAGCCTTTTTG
Source organism: Bacteroidales bacterium (assembly GCA_017997855.1). Next base: position 13,300 of record JAGOEF010000020.1, on the reverse strand, counting down.
TTCAGGACGATAAAATCCTACCAATCCATTTCTTCAAGTTTGTCATAACCTTCGCAGCCATACAGTTTGAAAGAAACTTCCATCATATCGGTCAGAATCTTTTCGTTGTCTTTTTCTTTAGCCATTTCTTCAAAGATTTTTTCAGCTTCTTTGTCATCTTTGTATTTTTCATCGAATTTTTTGCCTAATTCGCCCATCTCTTTGATTACTTTGTTCAGGTCGGCTGCTTCAGTGTCGTCGATTTTTTCGTCAGCAACTGCTTTGGTAGCAACTTCGGTGTACTGTTTCATCAGGCCGAACATTTTTTTAGCATCGGCTTTGGGGCCACCGCAAGAAACGATTGCAAATACAAAAGCTACAAGGCTTAAAATAACTGTAATTTTTTTCATAATAGTTTGTTTTAGTTAACGGTTAATTTCAATATCCAAATATCGTTTTATTTTTTTTGACAAACAATAGCTGTAAAAAAAAAAAGAAAAATATTTCTAATAAACGGGGTCTATTTCTAAATTGTATCTATAGACTCTCTATTTTGTCGCTTCCTTCGCAGAACATAAGGCTAATCATGGCCTTTGTCATATCGTCGAAAATCTTTTTATTTTCCTCTTTTTTCAAGGCTTTTTCGAGGTTCGGGTCATTTTCGTCAATTTTGTCGAGTTCCCCGATCAGCTTGTTGAGTTCGGCAGCTTCAGTATCGTCGATTACCGAATCTGCAACAGCCTTGTTGGTAGTTTCGGTGAATTTCTTCATCTTCTCGAACAGTGGAGCGGTATTATCGCTGCACGAAAAAAGCAATGCTGTCATCAACAACACCAGGGGTAAGGCAAGTCTAAGTTTCATATTCTTAAGTTTAATTATTGGGTTAAAAAAAAGCGCACCGAAATGCGCTTTTTATGAATTGTTATTTTGCTTTGGCTTCTTTAACCACGGCTTCGAAAGCTTTCGGGTGATTCATGGCCAGATCGGCGAGGGTTTTACGATTGATTTCAATGTTTTTTGCATGCATCAGTCCTATCAACTGTGAGTAGCTTAACCCGTGCATTCTGGCACCTGCATTGATGCGCTGAATCCACAATCCGCGGAATTCACGTTTCTTTGCTTTACGGTCGCGATAGGCATACTGCAACCCTTTTTCAAGGGTGTTTTTAGCAACGGTCCATACATTTTTTCTCCTTCCAAAGTATCCTCTGGTCAGTTTCATTAATTTTTTGCGGCGCTCTCTGGCAGCCACTTTGTTTACACTTCTTGGCATTTTTCATTCTTTTTTTTGATCGTACAGCGTTTCTATCGAAAGAAATCTTCAGGCTGCAGCAATCGGTTAAACACTCATTTTTAAATCGCGGAGATTAATTATTTCATGCAAAGCATCAGCTTGACATTCCTTTCGTCAGTCTTGTCAACGCTGGTAAAGTAACCGAGGTTTCTTTTGCGTTTTTTCGACTTTTTCGTGAGAATGTGGCTTTTGTAAGCATGCTTTCTCTTAATCTTTCCTGTTCCGGTGAGTTGGAATCTTTTTTTTGCACCGGAGTTCGTTTTCATTTTTGGCATCGCTTTGTTTATTTAAAATTAGGCTTATTTTTTCTTTTTTACTGGTTTCGGATTGATGAGCAGAAACATTTTCTTCCCTTCGAGCTTTGGAAGGCTTTCCACTTTTCCTACTTCCTCGAGGTCGTTGGCTAAACGGAGAAGAAGAATCTCACCCTGTTCTTTAAAAAGAATCGAGCGGCCTTTGAAAAATACATAGGCTTTCACTTTTGATCCTTCTTCGAGAAACTTATGGGCATGTTTCAGTTTAAACAAATAATCATGTTCATCGGTATTCGGCCCGAAACGGATTTCTTTTACCACCACCTTTACGGTTTTGGCTTTCATTTCTTTCTGTTTCTTTTTCTGTTGATAAAGAAACTTTTGGTAATCGATCACCTTACACACGGGCGGTTCTGCCTTGGGCGATATTTCGACCAGGTCGAGATCCATGCTTTGCGCAATTTGTAAGGCTTCGCGCAAACTCATGATACTTGGTGTGTCAAGATTCTCACCGACAACCCTGACAAAGGGCGCAGTAATGTGATGATTCACTTTAAATTGATCCTCCTCGGCTTTTCGTTGTACCCTGCCGGTATTTCTGTTTTCAGCTATGGCTTTGTCCTCCAGTCTTTTAGTTAATACTATGTTTTTTTACAAATAATCTTTTATCTCGTTGCGAAGCATTTCGGCGAACTCTTCAATTTTCATGGCTCCCATATCTCCCTCGCCTTGCCGGCGTACCGATACTGAGCCGTTTTCTTCTTCCTTTTCACCAACAATCAGAAGGAAAGGAATACGCATCAGTTCGTTGTCGCGTATCTTCCTGCCTATCTTCTCGTTCCTTTCGTCAACGTGGCTGCGAATATCGCAATTTTTTAATAATTCTGAAACTTTTTTTGCATAATCGGTAAATTTCTCACTGATAGGAAGAATTACAGCCTGCTGTGGAGTCAGCCAAAGAGGGAATTTACCGGCAGTATTCTCGATGAGAACAGCCACAAAACGCTCCATACTGCCAAAAATAGCACGGTGTAACATTATCGGACGATGCTTTTGGTTGTCGGAACCTTTGTAATACAGGTCGAAGCGTTCGGGGAGGTTGTAATCTACCTGAATGGTCCCCAACTGCCATTTCCGTCCGATGGCGTCTTTCACGATAAAATCGAGTTTCGGACCATAGAATGCTGCTTCACCTAAAGCAATTACAGGATCAAGTCCCATTTCGAGTGCGGCTTCCTGTATGGCTTGCTCGGCTTTGTTCCAATTTTCGTCTTCTCCAATATATTTGGTGTTGTCGTTGGGGTCGCGAAGTGATATTTGTGCGGTAAAATCGTTAAATCCCAGCGATTTAAAAAGGTATAATACCAAATCAATGATGCTTTTGAATTCGTCTTTTACCTGATCCTGACGGCAAAATACATGGGCGTCGTCTTGCGTAAAACTTCTTACACGGGTTAATCCATGAAGCTCGCCATGCTGCTCGTAGCGATACACCGTCCCGAATTCAGCAAGACGAATGGGTAAGTCTTTATAAGAATACTGTCCGGCTCCAAATATTTCCACATGGTGAGGGCAGTTCATGGGTTTGAGCATGAACGCTTCGCCTTCGTGGGGCGTTTGTATGGGTTGGAAAGAGTCTTTTCCGTATTTTTCGTAGTGTCCTGATGTTTTGTAAAGCTCAACATTGCCAATGTGCGGCGTCATTACCAACTGGTAACCTCGGCGAACCAACTCACGGGTAAGCCAGGTTTCGAGACGCTTTCTTAATTCGGCTCCCCGTGGCAACCACAAGGGTAAACCCATTCCCACCCGGGGCGAAAATGTGAATAACTCCAACTCTTTGCCGATACGACGGTGGTCGCGTTTGCGTGCTTCTTCGAGCATCACCAGATATTCGTCGAGGAGTTTTTGTTTTGGGAAAGTAATCCCATAAACACGCAGAAGTTGTTTGCGTTTTTCGTCACCACGCCAGTATGCTCCGGCTATACTGAGAATCTTAACGGCTTTAATTTTTTCGGTATTCGGCAAATGGGGTCCGCGACATAAATCCGTAAAATTTCCATGAGTATACAGGGTAATGGTGCCATCTTCGAGTTCGTTGATTAACTCCAGTTTATATTCGTCATTCTTTTGTGTGTATAATGCAATGGCATCCGCTTTCGAAATGTCGCTGCGGACATAGTCGTTTTTCTGACGTGCCAGTTCCAGCATTTTGTCTTCGATTTTTTTGAAGTCGCTGTCGTTAAGCTGCGCTCCGGCAGGTAAATCAACATCATAGTAGAAACCGTTCTCTACACTGGGTCCAATTCCCAGCTTAATTCCGGGGTAAAGATGTTCGAGAGCTTGTGCCATAAGGTGTGCCGACGAATGCCAAAAGGCATGCTGGCCTTCTTCGCTTTCCCAAAGGTGTATTTTTATTGCTGCATCTTCATGTATCGGACGATTCAGGTCGCGCACATCTCCGTTTACCGAAATAGCCAGCGCTTCCTGAGCCAGACGCCCGCTGATGCTGTTGGCAATTTCCATCCCGGTAATTCCTGATTCGAATTGGCGGACATTGCCGTCGGGTAAAGTAATATGTATCATTACGATAGAATTTTAAAAGTTTGCAAAAATAGCATTTAATTCAATATGCTACAACATTTATAACCGTTGAAATTGACGAAAGTTCAGTGGTTTTACCGTGCCAGGATAGAAATTCGCGTTGTTAACTTAGTTAATACGAAACAAACCATATTTTAAAATACATATAATGGCGTGAAAACCGTCTTTCCAAACAATTTTTTTTCCATCTTCGTAAGTGCGCCCGTAATACGAAATACCAACTTCGTATATCCTGATTCCTTTGATGCGCGATATTTTAGCAGTTACTTCAGGTTCAAACCCAAATCGATTCTCCCGAAGTTTTACCGATTTGATGATTTCGCTTCGAAACAATTTATAGCAGGTTTCCATGTCGGTGAGGTTCAGATTACTGAAAATATTCGACAGGACGGTGAGAAACCGGTTGCCAACAGTGTGCCAGAAAAACAAAATGCGGTGCGGCTTACTTCCCATAAAACGACTGCCATAAACCACATCGGCATGTCCCGACAAAACAGGGGCCAATAACTCGTTGTATTCATTAGGATTGTACTCCAAATCGGCATCCTGAATTATGATGAAATCTCCTATGGCTTCGGCAATACCACGCCTGATTGCAGCCCCTTTTCCCATGTTCGCGGGTTGTTCGTAATAGTGAACTGTTATTTCACGATGCGAGGCAATATAGTTTTCTACCAGATTCCCGGTATTGTCGGTTGAACAATCGTTAATAACCAATATTTCAGTGGAGATGCCTTCCGGCAGGTTTACCTGTGTAACCCGCTGCAAAATAGTCAGAATACTCGACGATTCGTTGTAGGCAGGAATTATTACCGAAAGTACAGGCATGTTGCGATTCTTTGCAATGCCAAAAGTAATAAAATTTTCGGATTGCTATCGCCGCTTAGTTAATCGAAGCATGACGTACCTTTTGCAGCCTGCTGACATCGTAACCCAGTTGCTTCGCTTTTTCAATCAGCATATTGTAGGTGTCACCGCTCATATTGGGTGTACGACTGAGTATCCACAGGTAATTCGGCGATTTACTGCCAACAAGCGAATACTGGTAGTCAATTGTGTCGAGCTCTAAAATGTAATAATCGGCATAGAAACACAAAAAGAACGATACCTGGAGATATCCCGGAATGTTTTTGTCAGGAATACGGGCTTTACCATGTGCGGTTTTATGTTTTCCTCCCGGATGCATTTTATCTCCCGCATTCAATACATCGATTTTACCGTCACTACGCATAGTGTAAGTGGCAGTAACTGCCTGAAGGTCTTTTTCGAAGGAATGGGGAAAGCGAGCAATTTCGTACCATGTGCCAAGGTAGCGTTGCAGATCAACGTTGGGAACTGTTTTCATAACGGGTGTTTTTTGTGTGGAAGTGTATTGGCAGTAAGCGAATGCAGTAGCGGTCACAATTACTATCAGCACTGAAATTACAATGAATATTTTTTTCATGGTCGACATTTTATTTTATTAAGTACTGGGAATTATTGTATTACTGATTTCATCGGTCAAATATTTTTCGAATTCGGGAGCATTAAATGCCAAGCCTTGCGCGACGATAGAAGTGATAAAGTCTTCATGATTCCTTTGCTTGCGATAGTCCGGTTCAGTGGCAGGATGTGCCAGAAAGCTCGATATGAACGCCGGATTTTCCGAAATATTGAGTACCCCATGCCACCAAACTTTGTCTTTGCCGCGATACATGCTGCTACCAAGAATTTTACGATTATTGATTGTAATATCGCTGATGCCGCTGATACGTGCATCTACAAGGCCACAACGATGTAAACTGTTTAAGATAGCATTGCTGCATGCCTGAAACCATTGCTTTGTTTTTGTGATATCAGGACTTTTTCCATGAATCGACACTACCAGTGTGTTGGGTGTCAGCACCACGCTGTGTCCGCCACTGGGGCGTTTCGTTACGAAAAATGCTTTGTCGTCGGGTAAATTTGCTGCAAGAGCTGTCTCGGGTTTGTCGCGCTGACCCAGTACCACATACACCGCATCGGGGGTCCATGTAAAAACACCTTGCGAGTGCTTTTCGACAAACCCAATATCAGGCAGGTTATAATCAGTAAGCTGAACCATGAAGCAAATTAATATGTAAATGTAACAATATGTGGGATGAAAATGTTTTTCCCATTCATGTTAATTTCGGGATTTTCCGCCGAACCCCTGTCGGTACAGACTTTCTTTGATTTGCACTTCGCTTTCGTCAATCAGATTATTTCCAATAGGATTGAGTAATTCTGCATAGTTGTTCTGCAGTTTTTTTATTTCGGGACCAATCTTGTAGGCATTCATCTTATCGCTGCTGTAGGGTTTCAGCATGGCTGTAATATCCGATAAGGGCGTGTCGGAATTGAGCCAGACAGATTCCTGCCAGAGTTCCAGAATCACCGGTGAACGGTGATGTGGAATTTGCTGCATCAGCGAATTTGCAACCGTTGTAATTATGGCAAATCCCTTTGTGATCTCACCTGTTTCCGGGTTTTTCCAGATATCCCAGATGCCTGCAAAGGCAAATGGCCTGACTTTATTACGCAGAAATACCAGATGGGCATCAGTAAGTCCTTTTTCGGTGCTGCCTTCGATAAATGCATCGGCAATTACCAGACATCGCTGCGAACGAATGGCTTTACGAAAAGCAGGCTTGTTAATAATGTCTTTACTACCATGGTAATTGATGTCGTTTTCAGTATTTTTATCCCCTTCGGTACGCGCGTTTATAAGTAGCATGTTTTTGGTGGCCCAATGCGGTGTAAGTCCAAACCGAAAGTGCTGAAGTATTCTGCGGTTGTCGTTGGTTACTACCAGACTGTTCATTCCCGGGCCAATATTGTAGCATGCCTTATGGTCGATACCGGTCGCAGTTACCTGAAAACGCTTTTCGATAGTCTCGAGTTTTTGTACCAATATAAAGCGACCGCACATAAAATTCTGAATTAACTGAATTCGGGTCTGTTGCAGATTTCTCTCACAACCCCGATTACTTCATTCAGTCGCGTCAGGTTTTCGGCTTCTGCAATGAATCTGAGGTAGGGTTCGGTATTCGATGGCCTGATGTTTATCCAGAAATCCTGGTAATCGAGGCGGTATCCGTCGAAATCAGCAAAATACATAGGTTTCTCTATATCGAAGAAATGTCTTTTCACGGCTTCCATCGCCTCCGCCTTTTTTTCGATACGGAAATTGATTTCACCCGACGAAATATACTGCGACACTGTGGCAATAGCCTGCGAAACCGTAATTCCTTGCTCATGCATCTTTTTCAATACTCCGCTAAGAATCAGACAGGCCAGTAACCCGGAATCGCTATAATAAAAGTCGCGGAAATAATAATGCCCGGCAAGTTCACCTCCAAATATTCCGTCGAGTTCTTTCAGCTTGCGCGATGCAAAAGCACGTCCCACCTTCCATGTTTCGACCCGAAATCCCATTTTACTGAGGTAGTTGCCCACAGCCTTGCTGGTTCTGATGTCCTGAACCACGGTTCCTGTGAGGCCTTTGTCGGCATAATAATGCCCCAGCAGGGCTATCATCAGGTCAGGCGAAATGAATTTTCCATGTTCATCAACAAACATAACCCGGTCGGCATCGCCATCGAAAATTATTCCTAAATCGGCACCGTAATGCTGTACAGCGTGCTGTAGCATTTCGATATTCTCAGGTTCCAGCGGATTGGGCTCGTGACCCGGAAAACTTCCGTCGATGGTATCGTTCAGGTATATGGGGGAATCGCCAAAAATTTGCCTTGCAAACAAACCGGCCATACCGTTCGACAAGTCGATGCACACTTTCATGCCATCGAGAGGGGTAATGTGTTTCTTGAGGAAATCGAGATACACATCGTCGAAATTTTGTTGAAAAATCTTGCCTTTTTTTGCAACCGGAATAAGCGACCGGGTGCGCATCAGTTCTTCGATTCGGTTCAGTCCGTTGTCGTAACCCACGGGCATGGCACCGGTTTGCGAAACTTTCATCCCGTTGTGGTCTTTCGGGTTATGCGATGCCGTAATCTGTACCGAAGCATCGAATCCGAAATATCCGGTTCCGAAATATACCTTTGGTGTGGTGCATAATCCGGCATCGTACACATCAGCCCCCGCATCGCATATACCACGGGCGAGATTTTCGAATATCTCACCGGAACTGAGTCTGGCATCACGACCCACCAGCACCTTGCTTGCGCCCAGTACTTCCGGCAGGAAAAATCCGATTTTATACGCGTCATCCTTATCAAAATCGCGGTTGTACACCCCGCGGATATCGTATGCTTTAAATGCTTTCATGTTGGTTAATTTGATGAACTCTTTCCTGAATTTTATCTTTTATTCCTGCAATATGCTGTTTGTTGCTGATACTGCTGATGATAATATCGGTGTATCCGGCATTGATTATCTGCTTCAGGGTTATTTCGAAATTGATATCGAAAATCCAGCTGAGCTGAAGAATTCTGAAGTCGTCAAGGCTTTTCATGTCTGCTTTGTTTACCACACTAGCCTCGTGAAAACTTCGTAATACGTCGGGGCTGATATCACCGTCAGGTGTAAGTCCCAACTCGATTACCGGGTTTCTCGATTGGGTTTGCAGGTAGTATTCGGTGACGATTTTAAATATGTCGGCTTTGTCGGCATCACGGGTTATGTTGCAGAAATAATGTTCCCTATCACTCAGGCCCGGGTTTACCCTTAGTAAACCGTGATTCACAATGGCAGCCCTGATAACCGCCTTTTCGTCAGGGTTTTCAATTCCCGGGACAGGAGTGGAGTCGAATACTTCGGCACCAATACTGCCGTGATAGGTGCTTTCGTTATCAATAAAACTGCCGTAGAGTTTGAACTGTCGGAACCGGCCTATATCATGCAGCAATCCGCACATATAGGCGAGTTCAATTTCGGCAGGCGATAAACCCAGACTTCGGGCAATTTCGGATGCGAGCGTTGCAACCCTCAGGCTATGCTTCGATTTAAGCTCAATATTGGCATCGGCATCAAAATCTCCGGTGAGATGACTTGCTGAGTAATTGCGAAACCATGCCGTGATTTCGGTGCAACGTGAAGAAACTTCCATTACGTGTAATTATTGCACAACCGCGTGTTGCCGTGCAGCGGCAAACAAGTTGAGTCTGCGTTCGAGCTCTTCGGCCATTTGGGGTTTTATTTGCGACACACAGGCACGTAAGGCGTGAATTTGTTCGCTTCCCGTGTTCTCGAGGGTAATCGCTGAAATCCCGAATGCCAGTAGCTCTTTAAGTAATTCGTGACCGGTAAGGCCTGGATATTGAACCGTGAAGTAGAAGCCATCGGCCAGGTCTTCGTCGAGGTCTTTGTCGTAAACAATGGTAAATCCGGCCTTTAAAAACAACTTTTTCATGATGGCAGCGCGCTCACCGTATTCGCGAACTTCTTCCACAAAATTGAAACGGCCTTCGTTGGCGGCTTTAAACATGGCAGCCAGTGCATATTGTGCCGAATGTCCTGCGCCCGACGACAGCGAATAGATAATGCGCAACACAAAAGTATAGCCATATTTTTCGGTGCCGAAACGTTTCTTTAGTTCAGGATAAGAGCGGTTGTAGATGGCATCAGAAATACACACAACGGCAATGCGCTGGCCTGCATAACTGAATGCTTTTGATCCTGAAATGAGTAACACATAATTGTTTGTGAAGTTGGCCACACTCAGTTGATAGGGTGGCTGCCCGGGTTTTGACATGTCGCGCCTGAAATCCATGGCAAAGTAGGCCAGGTCCTCAACCGCAATCACGTCGTATTGATTGCAGAGGTCACCGATAATCTTAAGTTCTTCTTCGGTAAGGCAGAACCACGCAGGATTGTTTGGGTTTGAATAGATTATGGAATTGATGTTTCCTTTTTCGAGGTAGGATTTTAGTTTATCATGAAGTTTTTCGCCCCTGTAATGATACACGTCGAAGCTTTCGAATTTTTGCCCCAGTACCCTGAATTGTTGCTTCTGCACAGGAAACCCGGGGTCGATAAATAAGGCGGTGTCTTTGGCGGGATCGAGAAAGCCATTAATCAGGAACGTGGCATATCCGCCCTGCATGCTGCCCACCGTAGGAATGCAACCTGTGGGAGAAATTTCGATGTTCATGAAGTTTTTTACAAACCTCGACGATTCTTCTTTGAGTTCTTTCAGTCCATCAACCATGGGGTAGTCGGCAGCAACCCCTTTATGCAGGGCATCAATTTCAGCATTGGTGCCGATGTCGGAGGGTTTTAAGCCCGGCACACCCATTTCCATGCGCATGTATTTTACGCCGGTTTCCTGCTGAAGTACGTTTACCAAACCGACAATTTCGCGTATGGTGGCTTTACCGAGATTGCTTAAGCCTGCTGCGGTTATTTTTTCATCGACGAGTTTACGGTCAATCAAAGTCTTACTCATAGTGCATATAGTTTGACTACAAACTTAACGAAAAGCTTTGAATTATAAAAGGCCTGTTACAAAATTCCGGGTAAGGTTATAGAACATACCATTACATAGAAAAGCCCCGGCTTGTATTGCCACTTTGTTTGTGGTAATGCCTTTAATTCTCGTCTTTCAGCGATTTGAATCCTTTTCCAAGAATTTCGCGTGTATCGATTACGGTTAGAAATGCGTTCGGGTCGATTTCTTTGATGAAGTCTTTGAGCATGGCAAGTTCGCGGCGGCTTACCACAGTGAAAATGATTGAACGCTCTTCGTTGCCATACATTCCTTTTCCCGAAATAAATGTTCCGCCACGCTTCAGATCATCGAGTATTTTACTTCGGATTTCTTCGTATTTATCAGAGATGATAAACAGGCTTTTATCGTAGTTAACCCCTTCGACAATTAAGTCGATTACGTGCCCTGTAATATATATAACAATCCAGGAGTACAGGGGTATTTTCCAGTCCCCAAAAGCAATCAGGCCGACAAGCACAATGGCTGAATCAACATAGATAAGCAATTGTCCGATGGGCAATTTGGTGTATTTAGCGAGAATCATTGCAATGATGTCGGAACCACCCGAAGTGGCTTTCGATTTGAAGACCAGACCCAGTCCTACGCCAACAAGCACTCCGCCGAAAATGGCAGATAACAGTGCGTCGTTTTCTACTAATGGCGCATCGCCCCACCATAGACTGAGCAAATCGACGAAAATGGCGAGAGAGACAAATCCCAGCACGGTTTTCCATCCAAAACGAGGCCCAAGGATTTTAATTCCGATGAGTGTTAATGGTATGTCGATTGCCAGGGCTGTAATACCGGTAGGGAATCCCAGCAGATGGTGAAGAACAATGGCAATTCCGTAAACCCCGCCAGGAGCCATTTTATAGGGCGAAATAAAGAATACAAAGCCTGCAGCCATAATGAATGTACCGGTGAGAATTAGTATCACAGCCTTGAACCATTTGGCCGATAAGAATTTCTCCTTAGTTAAAAATGTCATAATCAGTGTTTTAAAAATGAGCCGGCAAAAATACTATGCCTGATGAAAATGGCAAAATTGTTTAATAACATGATAGATGGATGCAATGGGTTAATGTACAATTAATAATACTTTTTGGGAATACTCAGGGTTTTTCTTATTTTTGTATTGATGACTACATCAAGGTTTATACTTATAATTGCGTTGTTACTGCTTTCGACAGTTAATTTGCAAAGCCAGACTCACGAAAATACCATTGGTGTGCGTTTGGGATATGCCAAGGGCCCCTTACTCGAAGCAAGTTTACAGCACGAGTATCGTTTTTTGCGACGCATCGAAGCTGATCTCGGGGTATATTTCGACAAAACCTATACAAAGTCCGGTGTGTGTGTGTTGCACCAATGGCGGTTTTTACTGGGCGATAAACTGAGTTGGTATCTGGGGCCAGGTTTGTCAGCAGGCTACTGGGATTATAGCATTGGCTATCACGATTTTGGAGATGGAGGATTCTACGTTTCAGCTGGAATAAATGCCGGTATTGAATTTAGTTTTTTATATGCCCCATTACGCTTAACCATTGACGCCCGTCCTGAGTTCGGTTTATATAATCAGCCGGGAGAGGATTTCATTGCACAATTTGCCCTGGGTGTGCGCTACGTTTTTTGAAAAACAGCTTCTACTATCGCTGAACAACCAACTTCTGTTTTTTTATTGAATGCTTTGATTTAAATTTTACTGTATACATACCGTTTTTCAACGAACCGATGTGAATTTTGGAGTGGTTTCTTTTGTTTTTTTCACAGTAAACCAACTCATCACTAATATTGTAAATGCTGACTTCATATTCTTCGCTGTCGTTATCGCCAAAGGCAAGGGTAATGAAATCTATGGCAGGATTGGGGTATAACAGCATACCCGACAGGCTGGCGGAGGCAACGAAGCTGTTGTCTTCGAGCTGTATCCAGATGGGGTTGGTGTAGGCATAGAAGCTTCCCTGCATGTGATCGTATTCGTTGGCAGGTTCCTTGGTTGTTTTCAACTCGGCTGCAATGAAGAAATAGCCGGAGTTATAATTCGCTCCCAGACAGGTATTAATAATATCAGTGAGAAGGATATCGTTATCATCGGGGTCAAGCAAGGTTTCGGTGATGGCATCCTTGGTGCCGACAATAAGTTTTATGTATTCAATATCGCCAAACAGGCCAGAGCTTACCCACTGGTAATTCAGTATCCAGTCATCTGCCTGATTGATTCCGATGACTGCATCATCGCCCGTAAGGAGGCTGTTGTTGGTAGCATAGTTGTCGAGCGAAATGCTGGCGATAGGTCCTTCGCTAAGCACTGCCCTGCCCTTGTTTAATGCATCGAGAACATTCTCGGCATTTTCGCCCATACCGTTGGGGCAGTAAACCAGGGTGGAAAATTTGCCAAATGCATTGTCATTGACCGAACCATAAACACCCATGGTAAAATCGGTATTCGAAAAATTAAATGAACCGTGGGCATCAGAGCCTGCAATCTGGAAAAACTTACGGAAGCCTGCATTATCGTTCTCTGCATCGGCAAGACCTTGCTGAAGCAGGAAATAGTACACTTCGCGGTTTTGATTGAACCGATACATGTAGTGTAAGGCATCTGTTTCGGGAACCGGTACAAACGATTCGTCGCTGTTGTTGTGAAACGGATCCCAGGGATTATCGAGCGAAGAGTTTTCGGAAAGCCTGTTCCGCATGTTGAGTATTTGTCCGCCCCGT
>JAGOEF010000318.1 GCA_017997855.1 Bacteroidales bacterium | reverse complement strand
GCTGAAAGGAATTCTGTACTCATCTTCGAGATTGTTTACCGCTTTGTTGATTTCTGATTCCCCGAATTCAGAGTCAGGGGTGATGTCATCAACCTGTGTGTTGCGGAGTAAATACTCATCTTCACTGTTGTCGCGAATGGTCTTTTTTGTCGATAGTTTATTGTAACTGTTAATGTAAGTGTTTTTCATTATTGTGAACAACCATGCCTTAAAGTTGTTGTCATCCTTGTATTTTTCGGTATTCGAAAGAACTTTCAGATAGGTTTCCTGAACCAGGTCCAGTGCATCGTCTTCGTTGTTTGTCAGGGTTAAGGCATAATATCTTAGGCTGGCTTGAGCTCCGATTAATCGTTGGTTAAAATCTATTGTTTTCATCGTGGTATTATTTTTAATTAACTAATTCGGTACAAAAATACCGATATAAAATTAATATGCAATAGCCAAACAAAAAAAATATGTTAAGAAAACGTTAAGAAATTTAAATTGAGATTTGATAAGGATTTTAGCAAGTATTGTTAACTTTTTGTTCTGATGTAATATCCATAAAATAATTGTCCAAACCGATTCTTAAACTATTTTTGTATAACTAAAACCAGTTAACATGAAGGAGCATATTTCTACACCGTTTCTCAGGGAATCGCTTGAATTTACCATAGGAGTAATTGATTTCAGCGATAATCTTATCCGCATGAAAAAAGAAAGTATTGCCACTAAAATCCTTGATTCCGCAGTGGGTATAAGTAGCAACCTGCAACTCTGCAAAACTGCGGCAAAACCTTCGGAAAGCAACGAGTTTTTGCGTCAGGCATCTACACAGCTCGACACAACCATGTACTGGCTCGACCAATGCCGTAAATCGGAAAGCTTTCCGCGCAACGATGAATTAATTGTTTCGGGTAAATCCTTACGGGAGAAATTAAATTTGATTTTAACAAAAAAGTAATGTTGTAATAATAACAAGCCTGCTATTTTTGCGTTTTAATGATTTGTGATAAACCATTTTATGAAAGTATTACTTTTTTGCGTTGCATTCGGATTATTTGCCTTTTCGTGCGGAGAACTGGCTACCTCACCAAAGGAAAAAGACTTGCAGGATCAGTTGGCTAAATTGCAGAGCGAAAACAAAAACCTTAAGAAACAGGAAAGCGAAAAAGACGAAGCCATTAAGAGCTTTGTGGGAACACTGAACGAAATTAGTGTTAACCTGGAGCTCATCAAACAAAAGGAAAACATCATTTCGTTGGCTGCAGTCGATGTGGAACTCAATAGTACCGAAATCGAAAGTATCAGCCGTGATATTTTTTTGATTAATGAACTGATGGATAAGAACCGCAGAACCATCGATTTGTTAAACCGCGAGCTTTCGGAGTCAGTGATTTATTCGGAGGAACTGCAACAGGTGATTGATAATTTTACCCTGATTGTCGATCGTCAGGAAACCGAAATAAATCAGTTAAACGAACAGTTGAAAAAAATGAGTTCCCGCTTTGTATTGCTTCAGCACTCCATCGATTCGCTGAATCAGGCAAATCAACGTCAGCAGGAAAAAATTACTGAACACGAAAATATGATGAACACCGGGTATTATATAGCCGGTACGGCTGGGGAACTCACGGTTCTGGATATAATTTCTTCGGCAGGTGGTGTTCTTGGGGTAGGTGGTATTTATCTGGTAAACGAAGATTTCGACAAAGAGGAATTCAATAAAGTAGTAATCAGCGAAACCCGCAAAATACCGCTGAATTGCCGCAGCGCCAAATTGCTTTCGGTGCACCCTTCGTTTTCGTATAAGTTTGATGGTCCGCCCGACTATATCAACAATCTGATTATTACACGGCCCCGGGAGTTTTGGAGTAATACAAAATATCTGGTGGTTTTAAAGAAATAATGCCGGATACTGGTCTGATGGGTTTTGCAAGAATCCCTTTTCCCAACTTTGATTTATTTGAACCCCGATTTTGTAATGCCCGGTTAATTTTGGTGTGATGTAAAAAAATGAAGCAGGCATTAAGCCTGCTTCGTAAACCAAACCCCTTATGAAAAAAACACCTATTTTACTTCTTCGAAGTCAACATCGGTAACTTCCTGTTCCTGTTGACCCGAAGATGCGCTTTGTTGCGAATTTGCACCTGCACCGGGCTGTTGTTGTTGCTGCTGTGCGTTGTACATATCCTGTGATGCAGCCTGAAATGCACTGTTTAATTGTTCGATGGCCTTGTCGATGGCATCGATGTCCTGATTTTTATGCGCTTCCTTCAGGGTATCAAGGGCAGTATCGATAGGCTTGCGTTTGTCTTCGGGAATTTTATCGCCGAATTCTTTCAGTTGTTTTTCGGTCTCGAAAATCACGCTGTCAGCTTTGTTTATTTTGTCGATGCGTTCGCGGGCTTTACGGTCCATTTCGGCATTGGCTTCGGCTTCGGCCTTCATGCGTTTAATTTCGTCGTCGCTGAGACCTGAGGAGGCTTCAATACGGATAGTTTGTTCTTTGCCTGTGCCTTTGTCTTTAGCCGACACTTTCAAGATGCCGTTAGCGTCGATATCGAATGTAACTTCAATTTGAGGCGTGCCACGCATGGCGGGTGGAATTCCGTCAAGGTGAAAGCGCCCGATGGTTTTGTTATCGCGTGCCATACTGCGTTCGCCCTGCAGTACGTGAATTTCGACCGATGGCTGGTTGTCGGCTGCCGTGGTAAAAGTTTCGGTTTTCTTACTCGGAATGGTGGTATTGGCTTCGATAAGTTTGGTCATCACGCCACCCAGTGTTTCGATACCGAGCGACAACGGGGTAACGTCGAGCAGAAGCACGTCTTTTACTTCGCCTGTAAGCACGCCTCCCTGAATAGCGGCGCCTACTGCCACCACTTCGTCGGGGTTAACGCCTTTCGATGGAACTTTACCGAAGAAGTCTTCTACTTTCTTTTGAATTGCAGGAATACGTGTTGAGCCTCCTACAAGAATTACTTCATCAATATCGGAGGTGGTGTAGCC
>JAGOEF010000019.1 GCA_017997855.1 Bacteroidales bacterium | reverse complement strand
ATGGTTCTTATTCATATTGCGTTATGTTGTTTTTTATAATTGAATTATCCTAAATCTTTTTCCTTGGTGTTCCAACGAATTGAAGCAAGACAGTTGATTTGTACCTCCACTAAAGCCAAAATTGATGACCTCAAGGTCTCATTGTCCATTAAATATGGGTCTTGCAGTTCAGAGATATTGTAATTTATTCGTTTAGGCATATTTAAAAATCAAATATAATGCACCTCCTCTCTGAGTTGGTAAAAATGTACACACAAGTTCACAGAGATTCGTTGTGCAAATTAGGCATATAATTGCACAAAAAGAACTCTGGTTTGCAAAAATATTTGCTTTGCGAAATTGTCGGGGTTATTACTTGATAGTGAATTGTATTTCTGTTTTTCACCGCAATATACTAACCCGTTTTACAAGGATTCTCAGTACACAAACCGGGAATGGTTAACACTCTGGCAATTTACTTCTACAAATTGCTCATTACTACAGCATCTTTAGCAAATTCCTGATGTCGGTTTTCTCGCGGATAATGTCGCCGATGGCATCAATAGTCACACGCTCCTGCTGCATGCTGTCGCGGTAGCGTATGGTTACGGTGTTGTCGGTGGTGGTTTGGTGGTCAACTGTGATGCAGAAGGGTGTGCCCACAGCATCCTGACGACGGTAGCGGCGACCGATAGAGTCTTTTTCGTCGTACTGGCACACTACGTCGTACTTAAGTCCATCGATAATCTGCCTGGCTATTTCGGGCAGTCCGTCTTTTTTTACCAGTGGCATAATGGCTGCTTTTACCGGTGCCAGCGGAGCCGGAATACGAAGTACCACTCGGGTTTCGTCGCCCACCTGCTCTTCGCAGTAGGCCGCCGACATCAGCATCAGAAACGTGCGGTCGAGGCCAATGGATGTTTCAACCACGTAGGGCACAAAGCTTTCGTTGGTTTCGGGGTCGAAATAGTTCATTTTTTTACCCGAAAATTCCTGATGCTTCATTAAATCGAAATCGGTACGCGAGTGAATACCTTCGATTTCTTTAAACCCAAACGGGAAATCGAATTCGATGTCGTAGGCGGCATTGGCATAGTGCGCCAGTTTGTCGTGTTTGTGCCAGCGGTATTTGGCCGTATCGAATCCAAACGAATGATGCCATTTCATGCGTTTTTCACGCCATTGTTCGAACCATTCGAGTTCGGTGCCGGGTTTTACAAAATACTGCATTTCCATTTGCTCGAACTCGCGCATACGGAAAATGAATTGACGTGCTACAATTTCGTTGCGAAACGCCTTTCCGGTTTGGGCTATACCAAACGGAAGCTTCATACGTCCGGTTTTCATCACGTTCAGAAAATTCACAAAAATACCCTGAGCGGTTTCGGGGCGCAGGTAGATAACATCAGCACCTTCGGCCACCGAACCCATCTTGGTGTCGAACATCAGGTTGAACTGCCGCACATCGGTCCAGTTGCGTGAACCCGACACGGGGCATACGATACCCAACTCTTCGATGAGGGCTTTCACCGCCTGCAAATCGCTGCCTTCGAGGGCGGCAACCATTTTTTTCCTAACCTCATCTATTTTTGCCGAATACTCAAGTACCCGAGCATTGGTCGAGCGGAACATACCTGCATCGAAACTGTCGCCAAAGCGCTTGGCCGCTTTTTCTACTTCCTTCTCGATTTTATCTTCGAGTTTCAGAATGTAGTCTTCGATAAGTACATCAGCACGATAACGCTTCTTGGAATCTTTGTTGTCGATAAGCGGGTCGTTGAATGCATCAACATGGCCCGAAGCTTTCCACACGGTGGGGTGCATGAAAATGGCCGCATCAATACCCACCACTTCTTCGTTCATCTGGGTCATGGCCCGCCACCAGTAGTCGCGTATGTTGTTTTTAAGTGCAGCACCGTTCTGACCATAGTCGTACACCGCGCTTAAACCGTCGTAAATCTCACTCGATTGAAAAATAAAACCGTATTCTTTGCAATGCGATATCAGTTTTTTAAATAATTCTTCTCCGCTCATATTTGTAAGTTTTGGGCAAAAATAGTAATAATCACCGGTTGCCGAACAACAAAATATTTTGGTAACGAAATTGTTTTTTTTATTTAATATTAATTTGCTATATTTGTATAAGCAGTTTGGTTTATTATCGTAACATAATATATTGATTTATGAAAAAAATATATCTTTTAATCATATCTGTTGTACTAAGTGTGCAATTTTGTGTTTCATCCACTATTTATGTAAAGTATGATGCCACAGGCTTAAATAATGGGAGCAGTTGGGAAAATGCTTTTCAAAACTTGCAGCAGGCATTGGATATTGCCATTTCCGGTGACGAAATCTGGGTTGCCCGTGGTACCTATACCCCAACTTACGATTATGGATTGGGTGGTGATGCACGCAACCGGCACTTTCGAATGATTGAAGGTGTTGCCATTTACGGTGGTTTTGCGGGAACCGAAACTGCCATTGCACAGCGAAGCGATTTTGGCGAGGGTGGTCTCAACGAAACCATTCTGTGTGGTGATCTGAACGGAGATGATGTGGTTTCGGGCGCGGGAAGTTCACTCATTATCAGTAACAATAGCGAAAACTGCTATCATTTGTTCAGGTTATCTTCCGATATCACTCCGGTGCTTACACAGGCTGCCATTCTCGATGGATTTACCATTACCGGCGGAAATGCCAACGCAGCCACTTCGCCGGATACTCAGGGCGGAGGTATTGTAATTGAATCGCAATCGCCCTTACTCCGGAATCTTATTATTAAATATAATTTTGCCAAAGGCGGAGGTGGAATATCCTTGATGGGGCCGGAGGTGAATCCGGGATTAAACAACACGGTACTGCAGAATTCGGTTGTGAAAAACAACCTGTCGTCAGGTGGCGGCGGTGGTATAAATATGGTTAACTGCGGAGCCAATGCCGAAGTGGTCAATTGTATTATTTCGGGCAATATGACCACCATGAACCCGGGACCCTGGAATGTGGGTGGCGGTGGTATCAGGATATATCACCGTGCAAAAATCACCAATTGTCTTATCGAAAATAACCAGGCTCCGTATTGTGTTGCCGGTGGCGGTGGCATTTTTATCGATTACGGACATTTCTGGAGTACGCTGAGCGTGATTGTTACCGGGTGCACCATAGCGAATAACCATGCCCTGAACGGCGGCGGTACGCATTATGTGGTTAACGGTGGAGAATTCCGCAATTGCATCCTGTGGGGAAACACCGACCAAAGCGGTGTGTCGAATTATGTGGGCAGCACTTTTACCTATTGCAATTCCAGCCCATTGCCATCGGGTACAGGGAACGTTTCGCAGGATCCTGCATTTTATAATCCGCAGGCTCACGATTACCGATTATGCGACATCTCTCCCTGTGTGAACACCGGGAATAATGCACTGAATGCGCTTGTTTACGACATCCGTGGACAGCTAAGGGTTCAGGATGGGGTGGTCGATATGGGCGCATACGAATATACTCCGGGTCTTGACCCTGTGGCAGAAGCACCGGTTCTAAGCTGTCCGGCGAATATAACTCAGGCCAACGACTTAGGTATGTGCAGTGCGATAGTTGATTTTCAGGCTACGCTGGTTTCGGGTATTCCGGTACCGACACTGAGTTACACACACAACCCGGGTTCTGTTTTCAACGTCGGAACAACTACCGTAACGGTTTCGGCAACAAACCCGGCCGGCACTGCTGAATGCAGTTTTGACGTTACGGTTAATGACACTGAAACCCCTCAGATAAGCTGCCCTGGTAATATCAGCCTGAACAACGATCCGGGTGTTTGCGGTGCCATTGTTCATTATCCCTATCCGGTTGCCACCGATAATTGCTTTACCCTGACAACGGGAACAGAGGAGTTCGATTATACCGGGACGGAACAAACCTGGGTAGTCCCCGAAGGGGTTTATTACATCGAAATTGAAGCTTACGGTGCGCAGGGTGGCAACGGTCAATATCAAAGCAGTATTGGCATTGGTGGTTTGGGTGGATACTCAAACGGTAAATTGGCAGTTACTCCAGGAGAAACCTTATATGTTTACGTAGGCCAGCAAGGTCCGTCGAATTCGGGTCTCAGCCGTCAAACAGCTTTTAATGGTGGTGGTGCAGGTTATGGAGGAAGCAATGGAATACGTGGAAGCGGTGGCGGTGCTTCCGATGTGCGGAAGGGGGGTAATAGTCTGTACGACAGGGTAATTGTTGCCGGTGGTGGCGGTGGAGCCTGCTGTTACAGCAGTGGCGGCAATGGCGGTGGCCTGTCGGGAACCGGTGGAACCGGAAATTTCGGTGGCGGTGGAACACAAACTGCAGGCGGAACTTCGGGTGTGTATCCCGGGAGCTTTGGTTTTGGAGGCAGTAACACCGCCAGTATGAGTACCTTTTGTGGCGGTGGCGGCGGATATTATGGCGGAGGCGCAGGAAATAACGGCGGGGGTGGCTCAGGTTATATTGGCGGTGTTTACGATGCAGCAACAAGTGTGGGGGTTAACGAAGGCCACGGAAAAATACTGATTCACTGGGAAACAAGCTATACCGCTCAAACCACAGGCTTGCCTACCGGTTCGTTTTTCCCTGTCGGAAATACTGTAAATACCTTTGTTACTACCGATAATGCGGGTAATACGACCAGTTGCAGCTTCGAGGTACTGATAATTGATAATACACCCCCGGTAATCAGCTGTCCCGCGAACTTCGAACACATCACAGATGCCGTTAATTGCTATTATACGGTTGACAATCCCACGAAAATAGTTCAGAAAACCTACCCTGTCACCATAGCCAATCTCGTTAATATGTTTGAATGTGACCCCGGACAAACAAACTCATCGTGGGTGAATTACTTCGATTATGTAGGATTCGATTGGACCGATACCGAATTTGGAACTGTTACTAACGTGCAATTAAAGTTCAGTGTGGGGACGCAGTTTTCGAGTGTTATGCGAACCCTGCTCTTTAACGGAACCAACGCAGGCCAGTTTCAGACCCCGACATGGAACATGTGTACCGGTGCCGCCACACCCGATAATATTGTTACCATGAACCTGAATCCCGGTGATTATATTACCGGTGCCACCAACACAATCAGGATTAGCATCGAAGATATCTGGGGCTTCTGGGCAGATCCCGTATTAAACAATCATTTTGCCGAAATTACGGTTACCTATATTCAACCGGTTGAAACCGACCCGGTGTTTTCCGACAATTGCCCCGGAGCCACTATTGCTTATGAGCTTTCGGGTGCAACCAACGGCGAAGGAACCGACAGCCTGAATGGTGTTGAATTAAACCCCGGCATCACCGAAATAACATGGACTGTAACCGATGCATCCGGCAATACAGCGTCATGCAGCTATACGGCTAGCATTACCGATACCTATGCTCCGGTGATTGTTTGCCCTGCCAACGTTCAGGCATATACCGGCCCTACCCAGTGCACAGTAAGCGATGTATTGCTCGGAATACCTGATATAACCGAGAATTGCAGCTACACGCTTATCAACAATGCACCTGCAGAATTCGAAACAGGAGTTAGTACGGTTGTATGGACAATTACCGATGCTTCAAACAACGAGGCATCGTGTCAGCAGTTAGTTACGGTAACCGACAACCAGCCTCCGGAGATAGTCTGTCCCGGAAATATTTCTGTAAACAACGACCCGGGTGTTTGTGGTGCCATGGTAAACTATGATGTGAGCGTTTACGACAATTGTTCGCTGGCTTACCCAATTGATATGCCGGGCTACACCTATATCGGTATTCACGAAAATCATGTGTATTACCTTTCAGACTATTCAACTGGTTTTTATGCAGCCCGTGATTCTGCTATTGCCCACGGGGGACAACTGGTGGAGATAGATAATGCCGCTGAAAACAATTTTCTTTCGACGGTGGGCAGTTTTTGGCTTGGTGGTTTACAGAATCTATCGAGCCCTACCTATTCAGAACCAGGAGGCGGATGGGAATGGCTCGATGGCACTCCATTCACTTACACCAACTGGAATACCGGAGAACCCAATAATGCGGGGCAGGAAAACTTTTTACAAATGGTACCCGGTGGCCGCTGGAACGATTTATCTCAAACCTTCTCCATTCAACATGTTGTCGAAATTAACACATTGATACAAACATCAGGTTTACCTTCAGGTTCGATTTTTCCGATAGGTATCACCACCAATACTTTTGAAGTTTTCGATGAAACCGGCAACTCAAGTACCTGTAGTTTTGATGTAGTTGTTACCGATAATGAATTGCCGGTTATTTCGAGCAGTTCTAATCTGAATTTTGTATTAGACAATGGCTTATGTGCTTACACAATTAACAATAATTCAGCAACTTACACACGAACCTATCACATTGCCGATGCCAATTTGTTTAACTTTAATTATGTCTCTTGTGGTAGTGGTCCATACACAAGTTATCCGACTGCCGGTTTTAACTGGACCGACACTGAATTAAGCGGTTATGTATTGAGTGTTGAATTAAAGTTTAATGTGGGTATTGAATGTGAATCAGGAGGAAAAGTATATAATACTCAGTTTAACGATTCAGACGAATCATCCTTTACACAGGCTCCTTCATTGTGTTCCTGCGATCCACCAAATTCGCCGAGAATTATTGACTTAAATTTAACCGCTGACAATTATCGTGTCGGAGACGTAAACAGTTTTCGTATTACCAATAACAGCAGCGCCTGGGGTGTTTATGGAGAAGCCTCTCTTTCGGGATATTATGGCGAAGTGCAGGTTACCTATAGTGCTGTGTACCCCGGAGCAGCCGATAACTGTGCCATCGATTCGGTAAGCTACAGCCTGAGTGGCGCTACCACAGGAATAGGTTCCGGCGATTTGTCAGGCGTAGTATTAAATCAGGGTATTACCCAAGTACTGTGGACAGCCTTTGATATTCACGGGAATTCAAACACCTGTACACAAATTATTACGGTAACCGATAATGAGCCACCCACAATTACCTGTCCGGCCAATATATCGGTAAATACCGACCCCGATGTATGTACAGCAGGTGGAGATATTCTTGGTACACCCGTGGTAACCGAAAACTGCACTTACACTTTGGTGAACGATGCCCCCGAGACATTTTCTCCGGGGATTCACAGTATAATCTGGACAGTTACCGATGCAGGCGGAAATTCGGCTACCTGCGAGCAGACCATAACCGTTACCGATGCTCAGATTCCAACAATTGCCTGCCCTTCCAATGTTTCGGTGAATACCGACCCCGATTTATGCACGGCAAGCGGTGTGGAACTGGGTGATGCAAGCACCGGCGACAATTGCGGTGTGCTGACTTATTTCAACGATGCCCCTGAAACATACCCGGTGGGTATTACAACTGTTATATGGACGGTTCAGGATGTAAACGGAAACACAAATACGTGTGAGCAAACAGTTACGGTTAACGATACGCAGCTTCCCGCCATTACTTGCCCCGATAATATCTCGGTAAATACCGATCCCGACCTCTGTACGGCAAGCGGCATTGAAATTATAGAAGCCGAGGCTGCCGATAACTGTGGTATATTGAGCCTGGTGAACGATGCTGCAGAGCCTTATGCGCTGGGAATTAACATAATTACATGGACAGCCGAAGATGTCAATGGAAACATCAACACCTGCCAACAGACTATAACGGTTACCGATGCACAACAACCCACCATTGAATGCCCTGCCGGTATAAGCCAAAACACCGATGCTGATTTGTGCAGCGCCTCAGGTGTTGAACTCGGTATGCCCATTGTTACCGAAAATTGTAGTTACACACTCATAAACGATGCTGCCGAACCTTATACACCCGGGGAACACATGATTGTTTGGACGGTTACCGATGCTGCGGGTTCCTTTGCGTCATGCCAGCAGACGGTTACCATTTCCGATAATCAATTACCCGTTATCGTTTGTCCTGCCGATGTAATTGGCGAGGTGGATGAGGGCGAAATCACAGCGTCCAATGTTGATCTGGGTACTCCGGTTAGTTCCGATAATTGCAGCGTGGCCTCAGTCGAAAACAATGCCCCCGAGGAGTTCCCCATTGGAGAAACCGAAGTCGAATGGATTGTAACTGATGGGAATGGAAACACAGCCTATTGCTCTCAGTGGGTAACCATACTTGACCCCAATGCGGTATATTCGAACCCGAAGCCTGAAACAATTCAATGCTTAATTTCGCCAAACCCGGCCACCGAATGGGCTCTTCTTGATATTTACACCCCGGAATCCACCAGGGTAAGCATCCGGCTGTTCGACGCATCGGGTAAATTCATTGCTCAAATAGCCGGCGATGCTTATTGCGAAAAAGGATGGAATCAATTCAGACTTTCACGCTTCAGCCCGGGCTTGTATCTAGTTGAACTGCGCTGCGGAACTTCCCGATATCTGAAAAAAATGGTTTTTGATTAGTCTTTCGAAATAGATAATTTTAACTTTGTTGCAAATTCAATATATTAATAAAACGTAAAAGCATGAAAAACCAAAGTATTTTTTTATTGACCTTTTTGTTAGCGGCCGTTCTTATTACAGCATGCTCTTCGCATGGCAAAGAAAAAGACTTCAAGGGGGTGCAGTTATTTTACACCGATGCAATTACCGAAGCGGAAGCGGATTCCCTGGGAAGTTTTCTTGAGTTTTCGGGATTTGCCGATGGTACCGAAAAGACAGTCCAAATCACCAGGGAAGGCGACTTGTATCAGTTCAGGATGGTTGTGGTGGACGACTATGATGCTGAAGAAGGATATGAGGCGATGTTCCGGATATTTGCCCGCGACTTGTCAGAAAACGTGTTCCGGGGAAAAAAGGTGGAGCTCCATGCCTGCGACGATAAGCTGAAAACCATCGAGGTGTTCGAAATGGCCGAAAATATGGGCGATTTTGTTGAGGGAAATGGCGTGAAAATGTTTTATACCAATACCGTTAGTGTTGATGAGGTAAATAAATTACTTGAATTTTTTGAATATTCCGGATTTTCGGATGGGTCGCCCAAAACAGGTCAGCTCATCAAGGAAGACGATGTGTACATTGTAAAAGTAGTGGTAGATATTGAGAAGATCGACAATCCCGATATGGAGGCTGCATTTATTGCTTATGCAGGAGAAATCTCTGAAGCGGTTTTCGAAAACAGCATGGTCGAAATTCATGCCTGCAATGCGGAATTTACAACCCAGAAAGTTTTTGCAATGGCAATCGATGAGGCTGGTGAAGAATAAAGCGACAGTAAAATATTTTTCAACACATTGTAGAATAAGTGTTTTTTGATAGTACTTTTAAGCCTTAAAATAATCACATTATGACCTCAATTAAACGTATTGGTGTGCTAACTTCGGGAGGTGATGCCCCCGGTATGAATGCTGCAATCAGAGCGGTTGTCAGGGCCGGAATTTATTACGGTTTGTCGGTAACCGGTATTCGCCGGGGTTATTCCGGATTGATAAAGGCCGATTTCTGGGACATGAACTCCCGCGATGTGGGCAATATTATCCAACGGGGTGGAACAATTCTACGCACGGCACGCAGCGAAGAATTCCGCACCAAAGAAGGTCGGCAGAAAGCATACGAAAACCTCTTGAATGCCGGTATCGATGCCCTGGTGGTTATTGGTGGTGATGGAACTTACAAAGGTGCAAAAGCATTTACCGATGAACACAATTTTCCCATTATCGGATTGCCCGGCACCATCGACAACGATTTGTATGGTACCGACATGACCATCGGATACGATACGGCCATCAATACAGTAGTTGAGGCCATCGATAAAATACGCGATACCGCCAGTTCGCACGACCGCTTGTTTTTTGTTGAGGTTATGGGCCGTGATGCCGGTTTTATTGCGTTGCGGAGTGCCATCGGCTGCGGTGCCGAAGATGTACTGGTGCCCGAAGTCGTCACCGATATGGATGAGGTTTGCGAAAACCTGGCCAACAGTGTACAAAAAACAAAAAGCAGCGGTGTTGTAATTGTCTCCGAAGGTGATGATGCCGGAGGTGCCATGCAAATTGCCGAAATCGTTAAAAAACGTATGCCCGAATTCGATATCCGCGTTTCTATTTTAGGCCACCTGCAACGAGGAGGTGCCCCTTCGGCTTTCGACCGTTATCTGGCCAGTAAACTGGGCGTTGCTGCAGTTGAAGCACTTCTCGACGACCAGCGCAGTGTGATGGTCGGGCTGGTAAACAACGAAACAGTACTGATTCCGTTTAATCAGGCCATCAAGCATCATAAAGATATAAACCGTAAGATGCTCGAAATGCTTTACATCTTAAATACCTGATTGCCGTAGCGCAGGTTTCTATGAAATACGCTTCTGTTATTATCCCGGTAGCCCTGCCCGGCACCTTTACCTATTCAGTTCCCGAAGAACTTGAACCGCTACTTGGTCCCGGTGTTGCGGTAGTAGTAAATTTCGGTAAATCAAAATTGTTTACCGCGATAGTGAAAGAACTCCACAACGAGATACATACAGAATTCGATGTAAAACCCATTCTTTCGGTGTCGGGAAATTGTGTTACAGCGCAACAGCTGGCGCTCTGGGAATGGATAGCAAGCTATTATTGCTGCACACTTGGTGAGGTGATGAAGGCCGCACTGCCCCAGGCATTACGCCCCGACAGCGAAACACGTTATCTTCGTCAGCCGCTTGACCCTGATGAATTGCCCGAACTCAATAACCGGCAATATTTGCTGTATCATGCCATGAATACCTCGAAACCTGTTTCGGTTGATAACCTGGCTAAGTACACGGGCATCAGAAATCCGGTGCCCGTACTGCAGCAACTGTTTCAGATGGGTTGCGTTACGGTGGAACAATTTTTTACCAAAGCCTATAAACCGGCAATTAAGAAGTTCATTGTGCTTGCCGACTTCACCGATGCCGAAGCCCATGCAGCCCTCGATAGCCTCAAACGTTCGCCGGCACAGCAATCGTTGTTGGAATTCCTGCTGGGTGAACCCTGCGATGCCGGCGACGATAAAGCCATTGCCCTTGCCGATGTATTGCTGCGCTGCAATACAAACATGCCAACCATCAATAAACTTGCGAAAAAATCGTACATCCGCATCGAAAACCGCGTGGTTGGCCGCTTGCTCAATCAGGACCATATTACGGGGCTTAAAGAACTTACTCCGCAGCAACAGGCGTGTAAAAACCAAATCGAAACCCATTTTTCGACCCACGATGTCGTATTATTGCACGGCGTTACTTCATCGGGGAAAACCGAAATCTACCTGTCGCTGATTGCCGATGCCCTGAAAAACGGAAAGACAGCCTTATACCTGCTGCCCGAAATTGCCATTACCACCCAGATTATCAAGCGCATTCGCGATGCTTTTGGGCCGGTGGCCGGGGTGTATCACAGCAAATACAGCGACGCTGAACGCGCCGAAGTCTGGAATAAAGTGAGCGATGGAACCTATACCGTGGTGTTGGGAGTACGGTCTGCCATTTTTTTGCCCTTTCAAAACCTCGGTTTGATTGTGGTGGATGAGGAACACGAGACCACCTATAAGCAACAGGACCCTGCGCCCCGCTATCATGCCCGCGATGTAGCCCTCGTGCTGGCTGCACGCCATGCTGCAAAGCTGGTTCTTGGAACCGCCACCCCATCGCTCGAATCGTACTACAACTGCCTGAATGGGAAATATGCACTCGTAAGCCTGAACGAACGCTACGGCCATGTTGCCCTGCCCGAAATAATGGTGGTCGATACGCGCGATGCCATCAAGCGCAAAATCATGCAGTTTCATTTTCATCCGCAACTTATCGATGAGATAAAAACTGCACTGTCACACAACGAACAGGTTATTCTGTTCCGAAACAGGCGGGGATACTCTCCCTATGTGGAATGTGGCGAATGTGGCTTTGTGGCGAAATGTGAGTTTTGCAATGTAAGCCTCACCTACCACAAACAACGCAAGGCAATGGTTTGCCACTATTGTGGAAATACAATTGCTTTGCTTACCGAATGTCCCGAATGTAAAAGCACCAAACTCAGAACCATGGGTTTTGGAACGGAACAACTCGAAGATGAGGCTGCCCACTTTTTTCCCGATGCCGTAATTTCGCGGCTCGATCTTGATACTGCCGGTACCCGCGGTGCTTACGAGAAAATAATTTCTGATTTCGAAAACCACTGGGCCGATATCCTTATTGGAACTCAGATGATATCGAAAGGACTCGACTTTGGCAATGTGTCGGTGGTGGGCATTCTCAATGCCGACAGCATGCTCAATTTTCCCGATTTCAGGGCATTCGAACGCAGTTTTCAGATGATGTTGCAGGTGAGTGGTCGCGCCGGACGGAAAGAAAAGCGCGGCAAGGTGATTATTCAGACCACCATGCCCGACCACGAAATTCTCACCGACATACTACAAGCCGATTTTACGGGTATGGCACAACGCGAACTGGCCATTCGCACGCACTTCCGCTATCCGCCGGTTTATCGTTTTGTCAGGATTAAACTGAGTCATCTGCAATATGATATTGCGGCAAAAGCTGCATCGGTACTGGCCGAAAAACTTACCGAAATGCTGCCCGGAAGGATTATGGGCCCCGAAGAACCGCTGGTCAGCAAGGTGCGGAATCAATGGCTGAGGCATGTGGTGGTCAGGTTCGAAACTTCACTGAGTGCTGCCCGGGTGAAACAGCATATTCTTACGGTGGTTGCCGATACCGAAAAACATGCCGGATGTAAAGGAATTCATATTATTTTAGACGTCGATCCAATCTAACAACAACTATGCGTGAGATTCTGATAAAAAATGTGCAGCTTGTCAATCGCAACAGGCAGTTCAATGCCCATGTCCTAATAGACGGCCTACATTTTAAAGCGGTATTTACCGATGAAAATTCACTTCCGGATGCTTGCGAGGAGCTTGACGCCTCCGGGTTGATGATGCTTCCGGGGGTAATCGACGATCAGGTGCATTTCAGGGATCCCGGCCTGACGCACAAAGGCGATATTTACAGCGAATCGCGGGCGGCTGCAGCCGGCGGCGTTACTTCGTTTATGGATATGCCCAACACCCAGCCCCAGACCACCAGTATCGAAGCGCTGATGAAAAAGCACGAAACCGCAGCTCAAAATTCGCTGGTCAACTATTCGTTCTATCTCGGAGCCACCAACGACAATGTTGCGGAAATCGAAAAAGCCGACCCGGAATGGGTATGTGGCATTAAAATGTTCATGGGATCATCAACCGGCAATATGCTGGTGAGCTCAACCGAAGCCGTTTCGGCGGTATTTGCCCATGCTCCGGTGCTGGTGGCCGTGCATTGCGAAGACGATGCTGTCATTGCGCGGCAACTCGAGAAATACACTGCCCTCCATGGCGATAACATACCCATGCACCACCATGCCGACATCCGCAGTGCCGAAGCCTGCTATGCCTCCTCGGCGCGGGCCGTTGAGCTTGCAGTAAAACACAATGCTCGCCTGCACATTCTGCACCTCAGTACGGCTGACGAAATTGGCCTGATGCAGCAAATGCCGCTGAACGAAAAAACCATAACCGGCGAAGTGTGTGTGCACCACCTGTGGTTCAACAGCAGCGATTACCATCAGCGCGGTGCTTCTATTAAGTGGAATCCTTCGATAAAAGACGAAAAGCACCGCATTGCACTGATCGATGCCCTGCAAAAAGGTTTCATCGACATTGTGGCTACCGACCACGCACCCCATACAATAGCCGAAAAACAGCGGGTTTATACCCAATGCCCCTCGGGTGCCCCCATGGTGCAGCATTCGTTGCCGGTGATGCTCGAAATGGTGAGCCGTGGTGTTTTTGGCTATACCGATGTGGTGAATTACATGTGCCATAAACCGGCCGAATTATTTCAGATTG
>JAGOEF010000018.1 GCA_017997855.1 Bacteroidales bacterium | reverse complement strand
TATATCGTTGGTAAAATCGACACCCTTGTTAACAATATGGAAGATGCTTCCATTTCGTTGATTGACATTTTGGTTGAATACAATAAAAAAGCATAACCCATGTTTAAGAAACTTTTGAAATTTGAAAATGCCGTGAAAATAATCGGCTATGTGGTACTCGGACTGAGTGCCATACTTGCCCTTATTTTCTTTTTGAAAGATGCCCCGGGGCTCGATACAGAATTGGCAAAAATTGATGGTCTTTCTTCTACCGAAAAGCAGCTTGCCGTTTCGACAATTGCCGGAAACTGGTCTGCTGGTTTTCTGAACTTTACTATTGGTCTTTTCTTTGTAAGCGTAGGATTAATAGTGATATTCTCTCTCTATAAATTTGTTCACACCCTTATTACAGAACCCCGCAATGCAGTTAAAAGCATTGTTTCGGTAGTGGCTTTTGCTGCTGTGATTATTGTGGCTTTTTTAATGGCATCCGATACTATCCCGGTTTTTGTCGGTTCCGATAAAATCGAAATGACCCCACGTATGGTTAAATGGGTCGATACAGCCTTGTTTTCGACATATATCATTTTCGGTGCGGCCATTGTGATGACTATCTATTCCGAAATTTCGAAAATCTGGAGATAGCAGTGCTTATATTAATAAATAAAATTTAAATTATGGCACGACGTGTTGCACCTGAAATAAACGGGGGATCGCTCGCCGACATCGCCTTCCTTCTGCTGATATTCTTCCTGGTTACCACCACCATGGACGTTGATACGGGTATCGCCCGTAAATTGCCACCCATGCCTGAGGAACCCAAAGAAAAAGTTGATATTGATATTAAGAAGCGAAATGTTTGCGTTGTGTTAATAAACTCGCAGGATCAGATTCTCTTCCGGAATCGGCCGATGAACGTAGATAATTTGCGCGAAGCTGCAAAAGAGTTCATTAAAAACGAATTTGATGATGAAGATCTTCCCGAGAAAGAATATAAGTTTATTCCTGAGCTTAATAAGGAAGTCGGAATTCCTAAGGGTGTCATCTCGTTGCAGAACGACAGAGGTACTTCGTATGGCGTGTATATTTTAGTTCAAAACGAACTGGTAGCCGCATTCAACGAAGTACGTGACGAAGCTGCAATGAAATATTTCGGGAAACCCAAATTCGACGACTTAACCGAGTATGAGCAGGAAGGAATAAAAACACTTTACCCGCAACGTATCTCGGAAGCAGAACCTAAAAATATAGGAGGAAACTAATATGTCGAAATTCAATAAAGGTAAAAAGAAAAGTCAGCCGGCTATTAATACAGCTTCGCTGCCCGACATTGTTTTCATGCTTCTGTTCTTCTTTATGGTTGCCACTGTTATGCGTGAAGTGGAACTAAAAGTTGACGTAAGTGCAAAAGACCTGCCGGCAGCCACCGAAATTAAAAAGCTGGAAAAGAAATCGCTGGTAAGTTATATTTACGTTGGTAAACCCAGACAGCAATATGTAACAATGTATGGAACAGAACCCAGAATTCAATTGAATTCTTCGTTTGCATCGGTTACCGATATCAGAGAATATATTATTGCTGAACGCGAACAACGCGATGAAGCTGAAATTCCTTACATGACAACTTCGTTGAAAGTACATAAAGACACCAAAATGGGAATTGTAACCGATATTAAACAGGAATTGCGTAAAGCCAGTGCTTTGAAAATTAATTATTCAAGCCGCAAGCTTTATTAACAGTTTTCTGAATGTAATATTTAACAGGAATTCGTCAAATTCCTGTTTTTTTTTATTATTTTAGCACGATTCTACTTGCGGTAGCAAACCAATGCAGTTTTTTACCGTCATTGAACCGTAAAGAGCTATTGTTGACTTATTAATTTTGATTTTGAAAGAACCTGATATGAATTACAGAATACTTATCACTTGCTTTGTACTGCTGGGTTTATCAATAAACCTTTTTTCGCAGACTTATCTGATTAGTTCAGGTGGAACGGTAAATACCTGTGCCGGTACGTTCTACGATTCTGGTGGGAGTGCTGGCTCCTATCAAAATGGTGAAAACTACACCATGACTATTTGCAGTAACCTGCCGGGTGCCCATATTATGGTGAACTTCACAGCCTTTCAGTTAGAAACCGGATGGGATTACCTGAGTATTTACGATGGTCCGAACACCGGAAGCCCTGCCTTGGTAACCAATGGCTCGGGAACGACTTTGAATGGTATGTCATATACTTCGACCGGTACATGCTTAACTTTCCGGTTTACCTCCGATGGTTCCGTAACTTATACGGGTTGGGCTGCAACGGTGAGCTGCAGTTTCCCATGTCAGGATTACTCCATTGCAATAACGGGAAGTACACCCCCGGTTACCAATTCCGATTCACTGTGGATTGATGTATGTCAGGGTCAGACAATCCAGTTTACGGCTGGAGGTACTTTCCCAAACAGTGGGGTTAATTATGTGCAAACCAATGCAAACCTAACCTGGACATGGTCTATAGTAAATGGTGGTAATCAGGAAAATTTCTCGGGTGTTGGCATGAATACACTCACTTATACTTTTAATAATTCCGGTGGATATCATATTAATCTCACGGCTACCGACCTTGTTGGATGTGGCGAAATGATTACGCAAGCCTATCGGGTCAGGGTCTCGATTGACCCGGTTTTTACGGGTAGCTACATCCTGGAAAACAATGTTTGTCCCAACGAAATAGTGCATTTATACGGTGTGGTTACTCCGGTTCCCTGGGAAGAAGAATTTCAGGATGAGGTAGCCGGTGTTACTTTTTTGCCGGATGGGAGTGGCGTTCACTATCAGACATCCATCACCAACGGAACTTTTCAACCGGGGGCTGTAGTGTCGAGCATATCCGATATTTTAAGCATTTGTGTAAACATGGAACATACCTACATGGGTGACCTCGATATGGAGATTGAATGTCCGAATGGCCAGACCATGACAATTTTTGAACAGGGGGGTAATGGAACAATACTCGGACAGCCCGTGGGTACCGATTTACCCATCGACGGCAGCAGCAGTAATACCTCACCGGGTATCGGGTTCGATTACTGTTGGTCGCCTACATCAACATCAGGACCGATTGATCAATCAACGAACTGGACATATCTCAGTACCTACACCGACCCACAGGGGCATGTGAGCAGCGGAGTGTATCAGCTAAACCCCGGTACTTACCAGATAGATGGGAACTGGTCTGATCTTATCGGTTGCCCGCTGAACGGTTCATGGACTATTCATATTACCGATAATTTGGGTCTTGATAATGGTTACATATTTTCGTGGCAGCTGCATTTTGCGGCCAATTTAATTCCGGCTAACCTATGGAACATAACCAACACCTACGATATGAACGATGCCGTGTGGACAGGCAATGGGGTTCAGCCGGGAAATGGTGCCAATGCTATTGCTTACCCAACCGTCAGTGGTTCTCAGGGATATACCTTTACCGTTATCGATGATTTTGGTTGCAGCTACGATACCACCATTTATATCAATGTTTTACAACCCAACGACCCGAGTTGTTGCGTTATGCCCAGTCCCAATGCCGGCCCCGATGAGTTGGTCTGCACCAATACCTACACTTTTAACCCGGAATACACGGCAGGAAATACATTTAACTGGACTCAGGTAAGCGGGCCGGGAACCTCAACATGGGCGAATCAGACTTCGCCAAATGCTACAGTTACCGTTTCAGCCTACGGAGTGTATGTTTTCAGGTTTAATGAGCAAAATATGTCGCCGGCATGTAATGTGGGTGATGAAGTACAGATTTCGTTCTGGCCGGTGCCGCAGAGTACTTTTGCAGCAAGCACGGTGCTTTGCGCAGGAGATATTTCAACGATTACCTACACCGGTAATGCCACGGCAGCAGCATCCTATGCCTGGGATTTCGCCGGAGGTACCATTCAGGATGGAAGTGGCCAGGGCCCATACCATATCATTTGGACTGATTCCGGAAATCATACTATGAGTTTACAGGTAACCGAACACACCTGTGTTTCGGAAGTTACCACCGTTACCTTATATACACCCCCGGTGCTAGACGCCAATCCCACTGTTGTTGATGACCCTTGCTACCAAATGTGTAATGGCTCTGCCACATTAAACGTTCTTGGAGGAACACCACCCTATGAATACCACTGGGGTTCCTCGTCTAATTTCCTCGACCATTTATGTGCAGGCGATTATATTGCCACTGTGAACGATGCCAACGATTGCGAATCGGTGGTGAGCTTTACCATTGCCGAACCAACCGAACTTGTCAAAGATGATACGACCTATCAAAACCTGTCGTGTTATATGGCCAACGATGGTATGATGAGCATTACCGTTTCGGGCGGAGTACCTCCCTATGACTATATCTGGATTGATAATGGTCCTAATTCTCCTGTCCGCAATGGGATGGCTGCCGGAAATTACTCGGTAACAGTTGAAGATGCCAATGGTTGCAGCCTTTTTGAGATGTTTCAGCTTACACAACCTGCCGAACTTCAGGTAATGCTTTCGCCCAGTATGTCGATATGCGAAGGACAGAACGTTATGGTGAATGCACAGGCCATGGGAGGAACTTTGCAGTACCACTACTTTTGGAATACCGGTAATGGATTTATCGAAGGACCGGCAGTTCTTTCCGTAACACCTGATACAACCACTACCTATACAGTATATGTTGTCGATCAGCACGACTGCATGAGCAATGTCGAAACCATGACAATCACCGTAAGTCCCTTGCTTCAGATTACCAATGTAGATTTAACCCATAACCGCTGCTATCATTCCTGCGACGGACGTGCTGAGCTGACAGTTGTGGGAGGTATCCCGCCTCTTACCTATAGCTGGGGATCGCCAATCCATATATTTAATGATTTGTGTGCCGGTATTTATACAGTTACAGTTACCGACAGAATAGGTTGTTTTGCGTTTACCCATTTTGTGATTACCGAACCCGATACCCTGAATTATTCCGTGCAAACAACTCCGGCACTTTGTCATGATTCAGCCAGTGGGACTGCCGCAGTGGTAATAACTGGCGGAACAATCCCGTATTCCTATGTATGGCCAAACAATGAGACTACCTCTTCGGTTAGCATGGCTGCCGGTAATTATGTGATGACCGTTACCGATGCACACAGTTGCAGGATCGAGGTGCCTTTCGCTATTACAGAACCCGCCCCTGTGGTTGTTCAACCCTGGCCTGACCCTTTAATTTGTATCGGCGAAACAGCCACGGTGGCTGCACAAGCTGGTGGCGGGACTCCGTATTATAACTTTGCATGGACAGGTAGCGATGGTTCCACTAGCAATTTACACTTATTCCATGTGTCGCCCGATACTACGACTACCTACACGGTTACCGTTACTGATGATAATGGTTGTCTCGGAAATATTGCTACCGTAACGGTGAATGTTCATCCTCCAATTACCATCGGATCTGTAACAACCAGTACCGACACGGTTTGTCAGGGCGAAAATGCCATTGTGTTTGTTGATGTGCAGGGTGGTAATGGTGGGCCTTATGTGATTACTTTGCAGGATGGAACCATTGTTGGATCTCCGTTTACGGTTAGGCCGGTATTTACACAGACTTTTTATGTTGAGGCAACCGATATGTGTGGGTCTCCTTCGGTGCATGATTCCATAACGATTACAGTAATTCCATATCCCGAAAACGAATTTGTTTCAGATATTGTTGAAACTTGCGCCCCGGGACTGATTCAATTTAGCGAAATCACTGAGGTTGAAGGAAATTCGTATTACTGGAATTTTGGTGATGGCAATTTTGCTGACATTAAGAACCCGATTCACTTGTATCAGGATCAGGGAACATACACGGTATCGCTCACGGTAAGCACACCGTATGGCTGCGAAACCTCAAGAACCATATCGAACATGATTACGGTATATCCAAAGCCATCGGCAAGTTTCGTTCTTGAACCTGAGATTGCTACCATGCTGGATTCCGAAATAAAATTCACCAACTATTCGCAATATGCAATGCGTTATTATTGGTATTTTGGTGATGGCGACAGTTCTCTGTTTGTTCACCCGCGGCACATGTACGTATTCCCCGGTGAGTTTGAAGTGATGTTGATTGCTGTTTCGGAGCACAATTGTAAAGATACCACCCGACGGACTGTGATTATTGAGAACCTGATAACAATTTATGCCCCTGACTCATTTACACCTAACGGAGATGGCATTAACGATTGCTTCCGGCTTTGTGGTAACGGAATTGATCCTAATGTATTTAACCTGAGTGTTTACGACCGTTGGGGTAACCGAGTGTATTATACCGAATATTTCAATCCTGAAGTGGGTTGTAATGGCTGCAGTGCCGGAGCCTGGGATGGTACCGACAACGGAAATCGTCAGGCCGGTGATAAGTACCTGCCGGTTGGTTTGTATACCTGGTATTGTGAGTTTAAAGACCTGAATAACATTACCTACAAGAAATCAGGTGTTGTAAGGTTGTTGAGGTAAACTGGCCTTAATGTAATATTTTCGTTTTTAGCTCCATTATTCAAACCGTCTACTAATGCAGTTACTTATTTAAATTGTTAATTGTGTTTTGTAAGTACCATGTAAACAATGAGTTATGCATTTATAATTCACTCGATTTATCCCTGCAATTTCATTTTGATAATCATGAAAAAAAAATTACATTTACAAGATTGGTTTTTTCTGTTTTGAGCAAACCATTTTAGAATATTAACGTCTTGAAATAAAACTGATATTATGAAGTATTTTGCAATCATTTTATTCGCCCTTGTTTCGGTGAATACTTTTGCCCAGAGTTCAGGCGATGTGGTTCCTGACAACCGTCTTTATGCACGCTATTCATCTGAATATATTCAGAATATAATGAACAGCGATCCCAATGCGATTGCTTACATGAACTATGAACTTGATTTTGGTTACACAATTTCAGATGTTGGAGTCGAAAAAGCGTCTAGCCTGCCTGTGTTGTATTATCTGAATACAGCCGACAAAACGATAGGCCTGGCAGTTGCCGATATTGACGAATCAAATGTAAATATTATGCTTTTCAATTTCGACAGGTTGTACGATAAAGCCAATGTGTACCGCATTGGTAACACCGGTAAGGTGATATCGTTTACCTCGTTGAAGCAGCTCAACAAAGAATTTAATCAGAATTAAATATGAAAAGATTATCTGGTTTATTACTGGGTGCCTTGTTATTGATTTCAGGGCTAGCCAGTGCTCAAACTTACCTGATGAGCCAGGGGGGTACGGTAAGTACCTGTTCGGGAACATTCTATGATTCTGGGGGTGCCAGCGGGACGTATA
Source organism: Bacteroidales bacterium (assembly GCA_017997855.1). The sequence continues at coordinate 6,559 of JAGOEF010000018.1, read as the reverse complement.
ACACAAACGAGTCTTATACTTTTACAATTTGTAGTAACCAGCCCGGGGCATCAGTTATAGTTACATTCACCTCTTTTAATACTGAATCTGGGTTTGACGAATTGACCATCTATAATGGCCCGAATACATCTAGTCCAACTTTGGTTGTTGACGCTTCAGGTACTAGTATTAATGGTCAAAGTTTTGAATCGGTTGGCGGTACTTGCCTGACATTCCGGTTCATCTCCGACGGCTCTATTAGTAATGCCGGTTGGGCTGCTACCATTTCTTGCGGATTCCCTTGTCAGGATTATTCAATTAATATTACTGGTACAAACCCGCCACTTACCAACGTGGATTCGGTATGGATTGATATCTGTCAGGGTGAAACGATTACATTTACCGCAAATGGTACTTATCCGAACAGTGGCGCAAATTATACCCAATCGAATGCAACTACCCATTGGTACTGGTCAGTAAGTTCAAACGGTGCTCCTGAAGAGTTCCATGGAGTTGGGATGACAACATTAACGCATACATTTACGCAATCGGGGGGGTATTTTATTAATTTAACTGCAATTGATGCGAATGGGTGTACCGAAATATATACCGGTGAGCTTCGAGTCAGGGTCTCGATTACACCGGATTTTTTAAATGTTACTCAGGATCAGACTATTGTATGTCCGGGTGAAGCGGTAAATTTCACGGGTGGTGTAGCCACAAATCAATGGATAATGTCGGTTGCTGATACGCAGGTAGTGCAGGAGTGTATCACTGACGATCAGGGTGTTACCCAGGATTTTTGTTGGGAAATTAATGCATTTCAGCCAGGGCAAACAATTACGAGCGCCAGCGATTTAGAATCGGTTTGCATGAACATTGAACATTCCTGGATTGCTGACGTTTGGATTTACATTCAATGCCCTAACGGACAGCAGGCTGAAATCAATTACTATAGTACCAGCAATCCCTGTTCCGGAAATTATTTCGGTTCACCCGATCACAATGATAATTGCAACCCCGGCACCGGTTACGATTACTGCTGGTCGATGAGTGGAACACAATGTCATACCGATTGGTGTGATGCTGTTGGAGGAACTCTCCCAGCCGGTACTTACTTGCCTACCGGAAATTTTGCCGACCTTATAGGATGTCCAATTAATGGAGAATGGTGCGTAGTGATTATTGATGATTGGGGTTCTGATGATGGTACTTTGTTTTCGGTTTCCCTGAATTTCAGTAATGCGATTATGCCCGGAAATATGTGGACAATTAATCACACCTATGCAAATCCTGATATTGTTTGGACTGGAAACGGGATCGATACCAATTCGGGTGGAAATGCTACTGCCCATCCCAATACACCTGGTAATCAAGTTTATACCTTTTCGGTTACCGATAATTTTGGTTGTACCTACGATACTACCCTTTCGGTAACAGTACGTGATTTTGACAATCCGCTTTGTTGCGTATTTCCAATCCCCAATGCAGGAACCGATAACCAGGTATGCTCCAATTCATACACATTCAATGGTACAATCACTACAGGTAATACGGCTAATTGGACTATGGTGAGTGGCCCCGGAACGGCTACCTGGGTTAATCAGACCTCTCCCAATGCAACAGTTACAGTTTCGGCATACGGAACCTATGTATTTCAGCTATACGAGCAAAACATGTCTCCGTCGTGCTCCTCTACCGATCAAATACAAATTACTTTTAATCAGAATCCTACCTCTACATTCACCTTAACACCTATTTCTTGTTTCGGTAATTCTACAACAGTTACCTATACGGGTAATGGAGGTGCAACAGCTACCTATAACTGGGATTTTGGCGGTGCACAGGTACTCAGTGGTAGTGGTGCTGGTCCCTATGAGCTTACCTGGTCAGCTGCAGGTTCTCATACGGTAAGTCTTCAGGTGGTGCTTGATGGATGTACATCAACAACTACCACCAGTAACATTATTATGCCGGCGATGCTGACCCACATTCTGACACTGGTGAACGATCCCTGCTATCAAAGTTGTGCCGGTAGGGCTTCTATTCTGGCACAGGGGGGAACAGCTCCATATACGTATTCATGGGCATCAGGTGCACCGCAATGGAACAATCTGTGTGCAGGTGCCTATAGTATTACAGTAACCGACCAGAACGGCTGTACTACCGGACAGAACTTTACAATTACAGAACCATTGCAATTGGTGGTTACAAATACCGTTTCTACCGACCTTACCTGTTATAATTCAAGCGATGGAACAATAAGTGTTACAGCTACAGGAGGAACCGGAAACTTAATGTACATCTGGAATGATATAGGTGTTGCCGACCCTGTTCGGGTGGGTTTGTCAGCTGGCAATTATGTTGTAAGTGTGGTTGATGCCAATCAGTGTCAGGTAGTTGAGTTCTTCCAGTTAAATCAACCCGATGAATTGCTGATCAGTATATCGAATGATTTTGCAATTTGTGAATGGGCAACGGCTCCAATTACAACTCAGGTAATGGGTGGTACCCCCGGTTATGTATACAACTGGGATAGTGGCACCGGTTTCGAAGTGGGTCCCAGCAATATTACTCCGGTACCCCATGTTACCACTACCTATAGTGTTTATGTTGAAGATAGCCATGGCTGCCTGAGCAATACTGCAACTATGACCGTTACCGTAAGTCCCGAGTTGATTATTGATACTATTTTGTTGCAGCACAACCGTTGCTTTAACTCTTGTGATGGAAGTGCTGAATTGGTGATGCTGGGTGGTATTCCTCCGTTGCAATATAGCTGGGGAAGTGCAACCCATGTTTACAACGGCTTATGTGCCGGCATTTATCCGATAACAGTTACTGATAATATCGGGTGTTCCACCAATAGCGTGTTTGTAATAACCCAACCCGACGAAATAACCTATTCAGTTCATACTGAGCCGGCCTCCTGCTATGGTTATAACGACGGGGAAGCAACTATTTATGTTCAGGGCGGAACGGAACCCTATAATTACTTGTGGCCCAACGGCGACAACGATATGACGATGGTAGATGTTGCCGGTGTGTATACTGTAACAGTTATCGATTCTCACTTCTGCCGTATCGAAGTACCAATCACTATAACACAGCCTGATAGAATTATTCTGCAGGCCACTACCGGACGTCAGATTTGTATAGGGCAGGATGCCATACTGAGTGCTTCAGTTTTGGGAGGTGTTCCTTACTACAGCTACGCATGGCTGGGTACCGACGGATCATCCTATCCAACGGCTTCGGTTACTGTAAGCCCTGCTGTTACAACCGATTACAGGGTTACTGTTACCGACTCTCACGGTTGTACCAGTAATGTGGGTTTGGTTCGTATCGAGGTATATCCGCCATTGCTGATAACTGATGTGGTTACCAGTTGGGATACTGTATGTCCCGGCGATCCTGCAATTATTGAAGTGGATGCACTCGGTGGAAACGGTGGCCCGTATATGCTCCACCTTCAGGATGGAACCGTGGTGCCATCTCCGTTTACGGTTTACCCGCAGGAAACAACCATGTACTATATAACCCTTGACGATGGTTGCGGTACGCCTTCAGTGATGGACAGCATTAAAATTAATGTATATCCCGAACCCGAAAACCTCTTTGTGTCTGACCGTGTAAACGGATGCCCTGGTGTTCCGATACAGTTTACCGAACTCAGCGAAGACAATGGTCAGGGATTTCTCTGGAATTTTGGCGACAATGGTTATGCTATCGATAAGAACCCAATGCACATATATACCGAACCCGGTGTGTATTCCGTGAGTTTGACCACCAGGTCTGATTTCGGTTGTCTGACCACCAGAACTATTCCGTACATGATTACGATATTTGAGAATCCGGAAGCTATTTTTACAGCCACTCCGCTCAATGTTTCGGTTCTTGATGGCGATGTATATTGTGATAATCAATCCATTGATGCTGATATCGTGTACTGGTTCTTTGGGGATGGCGATTCTTCGCTGGTGTATAGCCCATGGCACCGGTATGAACAACCCGGTTTATTCGAAATTATATTGGTTGCCGAAAACTCCGATGGTTGCACCGATACTACCAAGCGTAGTATTACAGTAAACGGTGAGTTTACCTTCTATGCTCCAACCATGTTTACCCCCAATGGGGATGGTAAAAACGACTGTTTCCGTATTTGTGGAAATGGAATTGATAAAAACGATTTCTATATGGTGGTTTACGATAGGTGGGGTAACAAAGTTTTCGAAACCGAAACCTATAAGCCGGATGTAATCTGTAAATCGTGTGCCGATGGTGCATGGGATGGAACAAATCGCGGAGATGTTGACCTGGGTGACGAAATTATGCCAAACGGCGTATATACCTGGTTCTGCGACTTCAAAGACTGGCATGGAACCATGTTCCGGAAAACAGGTTCAGTACACCTAGTTCGCTAATGAATTGAAAAGCCGGCTTGACCGGCTTTTTTATGGAATACCTTAACAAATACTTGAAATCAAATTATCGATTCTCATTAACTGTATCGATGACTTTCAAACGGGTTAATCCGGTAATCTGAATCAGTTTTACATAAGGGGACTCTTCAATCCGATTGAATGGGTTAAGAAATCAACCCTGTTTAATTCAAATGAACCAAATGAAGAATTTACTGTATCAGAGCTGTCTAAAACAAAGTACTAATTTCTTTTTTAACCGCATCGATGGCTGCCTGATTGGGTGCTTTGGTCATTTGAATCAGTTTTTCGAATAGGGCTTTACTCAGTGCCATGGCGTTGGCAGAAGGGTCAACCTCCGAAGCACTCGAGTTGATGAGTTTTACGATATTTTCTTTTGAACTTCTAACGATTTCCCAGGTTTCGGGCGAAACATAGAGTTGTTGCGAAAGATTATGCTCAAACTCGGTACGTATGTTCAGCAGCATTTCGCGGTGAAGTTCTCCGGCGGTCATATTGGGTTGTTGAACTCGCATTACCAGATGATTGGGTCCTATTCGTTCCAGAAATAAAATTAATCTTTCGTACGACTGAAGTCGAATGGGGGTTATCAGTTTTTGATTTCGCAAAACAATTTCGAGTTTGCGCTGCTCAATGTCTTTCTGATACATGTGACGTAAAACAAAGTATGCCGTCAGCATAACAAGTAATGCCGGAATGGTTATTTTTAGTATTTCTGCAAACATGGGTCTTTAGTTTTATTTATGCTTTACAATATTAGTTAATTCTAAAATAAGTCCGTAATTTCGGCAAAGAAAATCAAATATTATGGAAAAAGCATCCGACAGACTGAATAAATTGGCCGTTTCGGCAACATTGGCAATGACGAACAAAAGCCGTGAGTTGAAAGAGCAGGGAATTGACGTCATAAATTTAAGCATTGGCGAGCCCGATTTCGATACGCCAGACTACATTAAAGAAGCGGCTAAGAAAGCCATCGACGAGAATTTTACGCATTATCCGCCGGTGCCCGGATATACCGAATTGCGAAAAGCGGTTGTGAATAAATTTAAACGGGAAAATAATCTTGATTTTACTGTCGATCAGATTGTGGTTTCGACCGGTGCCAAGCATTCAATTATTAATGTGTTTTTGAGTGTACTCAATCCGGGTGATGAGGTTATTGTACCTGCCCCCTATTGGGTGAGTTATGTCGATATGGTGAAGCTTGCCGATGGAACCGTGATTGAAATTCCCTGTGGGATAGCTCAGGATTTTAAGATGACGGCAGCACAGCTAAAAGCTGCCCTGAACGAGAAAACGCGGGCTATAATATTCAGTTCACCCTCGAATCCTACCGGTAGTTTATACAGTTACGAAGAGCTGAAATCGTTTGCCGAAATTTTGGTGGATTATCCGCGGGTAATCGTGATTTCGGACGAAATATACGAGCATATCAATTATGTGGGTGCCCACCAGAGCATAGCGCAGTTTGAAAGTATCCGCGACCGGGTGGTTGTGGTGAATGGTGTTTCGAAAGGCTATGCAATGACGGGATGGAGAATTGGTTTTATTGGCGCTCCGCTGTGGATTGCCAAGGCCTGTATTAAATTGCAGGGGCAGTTTACGTCGGGTGCATGCAGTATTGCACAAAAAGCGGCAGAGGCTGCTTTGAATGCCGGTAATGATGCTTGTAAAGAAATGACGGCAATTTTTAAGAAGAGGCGCGATGCGGTAATGCAACAGATAAAGGACATTCCCGGGCTTAAAACAAACACCCCTCCGGGAGCATTTTATGTTTTCCCTGATGTAAGTTATTTCTTTGGCAAAACCGATGGTGAAACAATAATTAAAACATCGGACGATCTGGCCTTATACCTGCTCAATAAAGCCCATGTTGCTGCTGTGGCGGGCGATGCTTTCGGAGCTCCCGAATGCCTCAGGTTATCGTACGCTACATCGGAAAAAGAAATGACCGAAGCTATCAATAGAATCAGAAAAGCGCTAAGCTTGTTGAAATAGTTTAATTGGATTGATCCTGACGCAGTAATCATTTATTGTTTACTGCGTTTTTTATTTCTGATACTCAAATTGGAACTCACTCTCCGCGAAGTTTTTAGCCCTGTCTAGCACTGATACCTTCAAAGTGTGCTCTTTCC
>JAGOEF010000317.1 GCA_017997855.1 Bacteroidales bacterium | reverse complement strand
ATATAAAAGCTCCGTTTATTGATGACTTTAACCGTAGTACAGAACCTGAATCAAAATTCGGTTTTGCATATAACTATTATGTGCGCATCTCAGATATTGGGTACGACGGAAAGAAAATGGCTTTTAAGATAGAAACTGTATCAGATGGATTAATTAATTTTTTATCGGCCGACGAACACTACGATAAATACATAAAATCGTCGGTAAAAGCCCGTATGAACAGCGAGGGAGAATTGCCTTTTAAAGAACCCGTGCAAATCTATTCCAACATTAAAAATGGTTACGGCATTTTTGGAGCATGTGCCATAACCACCATAAAATTGTAACGATGTGATGAAAAGAAGTATATTGATTTTACTACTGATTATTCCTTTTTCTATGTTCGCGCAGAAAAAATTTACCGTTAGCGGTTATGTTGAAAGCGCTTCGGACATGGAGCGGTTAACAGGCGCAGCAGTAGTTGCAGGCCCCGGTCTGGGTGTGGCAACCAACAATTACGGTTTTTACAGTTTAACATTGCCGGTTGGCAATTACAGGTTAACCTGCCGGTTTGTTGGTTATAAAACCCAAACGAAACAGATTGTTTTAAAAAACGACACAATCCTAAACTTTCAGCTCCCCTCCGGTATCGAACTGGAAGAGATTAAAGTGAAAGCAAACCGGACAGACGAAGCCGCTTCGCAATTATCGTCGTTAAGTTTTCTTAGCCCGGCCATGGAAGAAATAGACCGGATGCCCGTGATTCTCGGCGAGCGCGATGTGCTAAAAACCCTTCAATTTCAGCCGGGCATAAAATCGGCCCGCGAAAACAGCGCCGGCTTTAACGTGCGTGGCGGCAGCAACGATCAAAACCTGATTTTGCTCGATGGCGTACCGGTTTACAATGTCAACCACCTTTTCGGTTTTTTCTCCGTGTTCAACAGCGATGCCATAAAAGATGTATCGATGTATAAAGGCGGAATTCCTGCCCGTTTCGGAGGCCGGCTCTCCTCAGTTTTGGATATCTCGATGAAAGAGGGAAACATGAAAGATTCGCACGGAATTTTTTCAATCAGCCCGGTTTCGGCAAGAATGACCTACGAGGCGCCCCTGAAAAAAGATACAGCAGCATTTATCGTTTCGCTGCGAAGGTCTTTACTGGATATTCCCATGTTTTTGTATCAGTCGGCAATAGAACGGGATGGCAATTACGGCTACTATTTTTACGACTTCAATGCAAAAACAAACTGGATAATCAACAACAGGAACAGAGTTTATTTGAGTTTCTATTCCGGAAAAGACAGTCATTATAACAACGATAACCGCGACGACACAAACAGCAAGTTCCGTTACAACTGGGGAAACATTACTTCGGTGTTTCGCTGGAACCACATTTTTTCACCAAAACTGTTTTCAAATATTTCAACCTACTATAGCCAATATCAGCTCAATAACCTCGGCAGTTCAGGATCAGGAGAACAAAAAGTTGTGTTCCGGGCCATATCTGATATGCAGGATTTAACGCTGAAAGCAGACTTCGACTGGTACCTTTCGCCGGCATTCACGTTGAGGTTTGGTGGCAAAGCATCGCGCATGCAATTTGCGCCCAATATTGTGCAGATGAAAGGAATCGATTCAGATATTTCTTTAAATGAGGAACAAAAAAACAATTCGGCTCATTTTGAATATTTTGCAGAAAATAACCTGAAGGCAGGTAAATTTAACGTGAACCTGGGAATGAGGGGAGTGACTTATATTACAGGAGAAAAAACCTACAACCACTTTGAGCCGAGGGCAGCATTAAAGTTTCGGTCGCACAGCGGGTTTTCTGCCAATGCATCCTACACCCAAATGACCCAATTTATACACTTGCTGACCAACTCTTCGCTGGGCATGCCAACCGACTTGTGGGTGGCTTCAACAGATGAGGTGAAACCGCAGAGTAGCCGGCAAATATCGGCTGGTATTGAACAACAATTATCAAATTATGAGTTCGGTTTTGAAACCTATTACAAATGGATGTACGATGTTATCCGTTTTGAAGAAGGAGCTGTTTTTCTGAGTTCGCAGGATACAAAATGGAACGAGAACATTTCAGTTGGCCGGGGCCGCGCATACGGCGCTGAGTTCATGGCCAAAAAAATTCAGGGAAAACTGACCGGAATGCTGTCCTATACGCTGTCATGGTCCGAACGGCAATTCAGCGAAGTTAATTTGGGACGCTGGTTCCCGGACAAATACGACAGGCGGCATGATGTTTCGTTGCTGGGTGAATACCGGCTTTTTAAAAATGAATACCGGGAAAAATCTGTTTCGTTCGGGTTTACCTTACAATCGGGTAATAACCTCAGCATGCCCGATGTGGAATACGAAGGAATATATTTGCCGGGAGGCAGTGAAAATTCACGCGGTGTGCCCGACTGGCAGCAGGCAAAACAATCGTTCGATAATCCCAATAACCTGAAAATGCCTGTTTTTCACCACCTCGATTTGGGCTATAACACGAAAAGAAAAAAACAGAATGGAAAAACTTATACCTGGTCGTTCTCGGTTTACAACGCGTATAACCGGATGAACCCGTGGTACTATTACAAAAACCCACGTGGTCAGGTAAAACAGGTTTCCATTTTTCCGGTAATTCCGTCGGTGAGTTTCAAATATACGTTTTGAGTCTTGATACTAAAATCTTGATACTACTATTTAAAAATAAAAAACATGAAACGAGTACTACTATTTACATTGGCATTGTTGGTAACAGTATTATTGCACGGGCAAGAAAAATTTGAAATTGGACTGGTGGCCGGAGGCGGTTATTTCAATACCGGCGATCTTGAAAATGAATTTGAATTTACCAACACTCTTTCTGCAAATGGCGGGGTGTACTTTTTAAAACCAGTTTTCAACCAGCAGTTTGTTGAAACCGGCTTGCTTTTTAATTACAGGAAAACGGCAATAGATGAACTATTTTTAAATGTTGACATGTCTTTAAATTCCCTGGAATTGCCCGTTAATTATGGTTTTAA
>JAGOEF010000316.1 GCA_017997855.1 Bacteroidales bacterium | reverse complement strand
ACGTATCGTTGCCAGTGACGATTTAACCAGCATGGCAAAAGTTGTGGTTTTAATACCGCCACCTGTTGACACAGGCGAAGCTCCAATGAACATGAGCAACATCATTATCAGTAGCACGGGTTGACCCAGAATGGTGAAATCAACCGTATTAAAACCTGCAGTACGGCAGGTAACCGATTGGAAAAAACTGGCTACAACAGCTCCCATGGTACTGGAACCACTCAACGCATTGTTGCGTTCAAGAATGTAGAACATTACAGCACCAAAAACTATTAATAGTAGCGACGTAAGCAATGCCAAGCGTGTGTGTACCCTGAGTTTTTTCCATGGCTTACGCATACGTTCGCGTATCATGCGTGGTGAAAACACATCACTCATCACCGTGAAGCCAATTCCACCGAAAAATATCAAAATGGCAATGGTAATGTGAACCCCAAAGGCCTGTTGTATCACACTTTCGTATAAGCCATTGGTAAACAACGAGAATCCTGCGTTATTGAATGCCGAAATCGTATGAAAGGCTGAATAAAATATTTTATGAAAAACATTTTCAAAATACACGCTGTCGGGCCATTGCACAAAAATAAAGATTGTTCCAATAAGCTCCATAATCAGGCTGAACAAAACAATACTTCGTAAAACATGCTTGCTTTCGCTGATGTTTTCAGCACTGAACATCGATTGCATCATGCTTTGATATTTAATACCGGCTGTACGGTAGAAGGTTGCAAAGTAGGCAGCAAAAGTAATCATGTTTAACCCACCTAATTGAATGAGCAGCATGATGATAACCTTGCCTTTTGTGGTAAATACACTTGCAGTATCAACAACGGTGAGTCCGGTTACACACGATGCACTGCACGATGTAAACAAGGCATTCAGCCAATAAATCGAGCCCAGATGCGTCATCTCAGGGAGCATCAATAATCCGGCACCCAATAAAATCAAAATTATAAAGGATAGCGAAAGCATGCCGGCCGGACCAATACGGAAAACACTGATACGCTGAGCTGCTTTGGCGATATCAATCAGGAACAGAATAATAAAATACGACTGAAACAGCAAAATTACAAACGAACCCGAATAGGGAAAGAGGTCGTTAAATGCAGTATGATCAAAAAAGGGAACCTCAAAGATAATCATTATCAAGCCACATACCACCATTATCAGTGTTACCAATGCTTCAATCCGGGTTCGACGGATATATTGCAATGGGTTGAAATCATAAGCAAGTCGAATGAGGTAGCGAAAAATATAGAATATGAAACTGATTTTTATTGAAAGCAGACAGATTTGCGAGGATAGTTCAGTCTGCGGAAAGCCATAAAAATAAATTATTCCCGATAATACAATAAATGCAACCAGGGCTGTAAGTATCTTAAGAATAAGCAAAACTGCCGGCTTGCTGTAATAAATCTGAATGTTCAGGAATTCCCTGATTTTATTTATATAAATACGCGGCATTACGCTGATTTATCAACTGTTGATTTCAATCATCCGGTTGATATCACCTGTTTTCCCGAAAATAATCAGAGTGTCGCATTTCTCAACAAGGGTAGTGCCATCGGGGACACCCGTTATATGAGTAACTGTTTCGGGCAGACCATCGTTTTCTCGGGTAAATTCACGTTTTATAGTGATAATATTCAAACGGTATTTTTCGCGCAACGATATATCGGATAGCTTGCGACCAATGAATTTATTAGGAGCCAACACTTCGGCAATGCGGTAATCGTCGGGGAGCTGCAAATAGGAGATCACACTGGGATTCAACAGTTTTTCGGCCACGACAATGCCTACTTCAGCCTCAGGTGACAAAATTTCGGTGATACCAATTTTTCGCAGAATACTTTCCTGATTAAAGCCTTCGGAACGTGCAATAATGCGTTTTACGCCCAAATCAAGCAAGGTTACACAACAAAGCAGCAATTCTTCAAAATTATGTCCGATAGACACAACTACAGCATCAAAATCAGTTATATTCTGGGCAGTAAGGGCTTTGCGGTCGGTGGCTTCGCAGGCAACAGCCAATGCAACATCTTCAGATACCGCTTCGATAACTTCAGGGTTGGCATCAATGGCAAGCACTTCAGCTCCCCGGTGTGATAAAGCACGGGCAATAGCCATTCCAAATTGTCCGATACCAATAACTGCAAATTTTTCTGTTTTCATGTGAGAACAATTGGATGCAAATGTAAATTACATTTTTGTCACCTATCACAAAAAAATGGAAATTATTTATAAACAGCCTGTAACAGCACTCAGACTGCTTCGGCACCGGGTTCCGGCGCAAGATATTTCCTTACAAGACTATCAATAAACAACTGAGGAATGATAAACATTACAAAGTATTGCGAAATAATCAAAACTATAAAAGCAAACATAAAAATGCTAAAGGCGGCCGTTTCGGTATAAATAACCGCTGACATCCCCAAAAAATACACGAATGTAATTATCGTTAGAAGAACCGGCAGGAGTAAGCTGAGAATAAAAAGTAGCATATTTGCCCTTCGAAGCGGAAAATCCTGTCGAAGAAACCGATGCCCGAAAATTATATAGGCAACGCCCAATACAATCATAAACGGCATGATTATCAGATATATACCCATCACTATGCGAAATACATCCAGTTCGCCACTATGCATTCCAAGCATATAGAACATCAAATATTCAAATGCAAAAACAAGCAATGCAACAGCACCTCCGATAGCAAAACTATACCCAAAGAACAGACTGATAATCTTAATGGGAATGGTGTACTTCAACTTTGATTTAGGAACATCCATAAAAAAACTTTTTGTAGTTAAACACCAACAATTTTAAGAAATTTTAGAATGCAAACTGAATCAGATGTAAAATTTCGATGAAATTTATATGGTTATTAAAAAACTCATACACGAATTAAGCCATTCATGTAAATGCCCGTCGAAGAAAACATCAGGTTGCGGTGCTTATCAGGACTTACTTTACCGGATGCAGGTTAATCGTCATATCGCCGGCTACCGTTATCTGACA
>JAGOEF010000315.1 GCA_017997855.1 Bacteroidales bacterium | reverse complement strand
CAGCATTTACTTCTTCTTTGGTAACCTCGCGTTTGAGGTTCACAACCAAATCGACCGACGAGCCGGTAGGCGTAGGCACGCGCACGGCCATACCATCGAGTTTGCCTTTAAGTTCGGGCATTACTTTGCCAACGGCCTTTGCGGCTCCGGTGGTAGTGGGTACCTGCGACACAGCACACGACCGGGCACGGCGAAGGTCTTTATGCGGACCATCGAGGATGTTTTGGTCATTGGTGTAGCTGTGTATGGTGGTCATCAGGCCGTTTTCGATACCAAACGATTCGTGCAGTACTTTTACTACAGGGGCAAGGCAGTTGGTGGTGCAACTGGCGTTCGACACGCAGATGTGTTCCGGCTTCAGCATGTGTTCGTTCACTCCCAGCACAATCATGGCATCGATTTCGTCTTTCGACGGAACACACAGAATTACTTTTTTAGCTCCATTTTTTATGTGGTCGCCATAACCGCCTTTTTCGCTTTCGCGATTCAGAAAAATACCGGTCGATTCTATTACCACATCGGGTGTTTCGCCCCAGGGAATTTTGGATGGACTGCGCTCGGCACTTACTTTGGTTGCTTTTCCGTTTACAACCAGCGAATCGGCTGTGTAGCTGATGTCGGCATCAAATCTGCCCTGTGTTGAGTCGTATTTGAGCAGGTGAGCCAGGGTTTTGGTATCGGTAAGGTCGTTGATCCCTACAATTGTAATGTCGCTGCGACTTTGAGCTATTTTGAACACATTGCGGCCGATGCGTCCAAAACCGTTAATAGCAACTTTTATCATAGCTTTTTTGTTTTAATTTCAGGCAAAGGTAAAAAAAAGCTTTGTGCATTATTGCAAAAAAATGTATGTTAAAAAAGATACCTGTATTTAATTGGTTTATGTATTTGAAATTCACTTACTAAAGAGACCTTTGTGATAATCAACTGAAAGAAAATATTAAAAAAAAAGCCCCGCGGTTGCGGGGCGGTGGTATCACCTGGAATCGAACCAGGGACACCAGGATTTTCAGTCCTGTGCTCTACCTGCTGAGCTATGATACCAAAATTTTCGAGGTGCAAACATATAGCAATTTTTTTAATTCTGCAATATCACTTTAAAAAAACAAGAAAAAAATGATGCGCATGTTGTCGGCGATGGTATAATGCATTGATAAACAGGGTTCAGGAGACAGGTGGCACCATTCTGTTTAACAACAACCCAAAACAACGTTTTATTCAGTGCCATCTGATAAAGTTTACATTACTTTGTACAAGTCACAATTAAAAAGATTGTATTATGATAACTAATCTGGAATCTGCCTTTTCGGTAATAGCCAACAGTTCGAAGCGCTCTGCCATCCGCGAAATTCTGAAACTTACCCAAAAGCCCGACATTATTTCGTTTGCGGGAGGTCTGCCATCGGCCGATTCTTTTCCGGTTGAAGACATTCGCCGCATCAGCGACCATATACTCAGTACGATGGGTACTACTGCCCTGCAATATGGAACCACCGAAGGCTGCGTGCAGTTGAAGGACCAGTTAATAGCGCATTATGCCTGCGATGGTACCCTGATGAACCGCGATAACCTACTGATTACCACATCGTCGCAACAGGGTCTCGATTTGGTGGCAAAAATATTTATTAATCCCGGCGATACGGTTATCTGCGGCTTGCCTTCGTATTTGGGCGGAATCAGTGCATTCAGGTCGTATGGAGCTAAGCTTGAAGGAATTGAGCTTGACACGCAGGGTATGCGCTCCGATTTACTTGAGCAAAAACTCGAAGCCTTGCAGAAGATTGGTGTTAAACCGAAATTTATTTACATTATTCCCGATTTTCAGAATCCGGCAGGAATCACCATGCCGGTGGCACGACGCAAAGAGATTCTTGAATTGGCCTATCGCTACGATGTGTTGATTGTGGAAGACAGTCCCTATCGTGAACTACGCTTTGATGGTGAGGCTCAGGATATGATATATAAAATTGATACTACCGGACATGTGATTGCACTGGGGACATTCTCGAAGATACTGGCTCCGGGTTTTAGAACGGGCTGGGCAATCGGACATCCCGAAATTATTGACAAACTGGTGGTAGCCAAACAAGCCACCGACTTATGTACTCCGGCCATTTTGCAGCTTATTATCGCCAGATATATGGAGGAAGGCTTGCTGCATAAGAATCTTCCAAGAACTATCGCCATGTATCGCGAAAAGCGTGACCTCATGCTGAAGTGTTTCGGCGAGAACATGCCCGAAGGGGTGAGCTGGACAGAACCCGAAGGCGGTTTGTTCCTGTTTATGACCCTGCCAAAGCACATGAATGCCGAGAAATTATTTGCCGTGGCAATCGAAAATAAGGTGGCCTTTGTGCTGGGGCAGACGTTCTATTGCGATGGAGGCGGACAAAACACCCTGCGTCTTAATTTTTCGTTTGCAACCCACGAACAAATTGTAGAAGGGGTGAAGCGTCTGGCGAAGGCAATTAAGGAATATAATTAGCTTTCGACTAAACTTTTCTAAAGTTTGGAACTTTAGAAAAGTTTAGATACCCGAAAAGCTATTATATTTGTATAGCTTAAATTTCTTATCCGATGAAGCAACTTTTATTATTTACGACGCTAATAGTATTGTCGGTTGTTGTGAATGCCCAGGGCATTTGCAGGTTAAGTGTACACACCGGAAACAAAGGTGTTGCTGCATTTACTGAACTGGGTATTGTTCCGGTTCACGGATTTCTCGAAAAAGACGGAGTTTTTACAGGTGAATTCGAAAGGAGAGACTTGAGTAAACTGGCAGCCTCTCAGCTCGATTACGAAGTAATCATTGCCGATGTTAAAGAATATTACCGAAACCGGAGTGGCGATACCAAAGACCCGGTGTTTAATTCATGCTTCAGGCAGGTGGAAAACTATCCTTTGCCCACCGGTTATGCTCAGGGCAGTATGGGAGGATACTACACTCTGGATGAAGCGTATGCTGCACTGGACCTTATGCACAATATGTATCCCAATTTGATTACGGTAAAAACACAGAT
>JAGOEF010000314.1 GCA_017997855.1 Bacteroidales bacterium | reverse complement strand
TTCGATATCATCGAAAGAAAATACCAGACCGGCCTCGGAGTTCATCTCAATCACGGGGTATGATGTCTCCCATTCACCCACCAGCATACGCACCGAATGCAAATGCTTCATATAGACTTTGTTGATGTATTCAACTCCGGTCTGCGCCGAAACCTGGCCTGGCTGAAAACAGAGAATCAGCAAAATAACTAAAAAATAAACCTGAGGTTTTCGGGCAACCGAATTGTAAATGGTACGTAAATTGTTTTGAAACGTCATGCTATTTAATAATTGCGTAATTTTACAAAAAATATCTGAAATGAAATTTTCGTTTTTTCTTCTCATTTTGTCAATCATTTGCCTTCAGGGCATAAGCCAGGGTATCAATAATCAGGCCATCGAAAGGGTTAACGTAATGAGTGCCGACTATGTTGCCGTTGAAGGCACACAACTTAGCATAAAGTTGCCTAAGGGCTTTGTAAAATCAGAACGTTTTGTGGGCTATGAGCATAAAATAGCGGGATCGAGCATCGTTGTTTCGGAAGTTCCCGGCGAAGTACGAAAGAATTTCCTCGCTTTTGGGAAGGTAAATCTCATACAACGAGGACTGCTGATCGAAAAGGAAGAATTGTATCTGATAAACGGCTTCGATGCGCTCTTGCAATATGGTCAGCAAAGCTCCTACAATAAAATGTACCGCCGTTGGCTGCTTGTAATTGGCGATAACGAAAAGACTTTTCTGCTCAATGCCTCTGCACCTGCCGAAACCAGCATGGAGCACGGTGCCGAAATAAAGGAATCGTTGCTGTCAGTAATTTATCAGCCATCGAAAAAAGTCAGCGAAAGCGAGCGCTACGACTTCACGCTCAACCTGACGGGCACGGGTTTAAAACAGATTAAAATTCTGGTGAATTCTATGATGTATTCCGACGATGGAAACCTGCCCCCAAAAACCGAATCAAAAATTATCTTTATGGCCAGCCGAACCAAACCGGCTGCTCCAATCACCGATAAAAAACGCTTTATTACCCAATATCTCGACATGTTCCCGACTACATGGCCGAACAACGAAAAGCCGGAACCTAAAGCTGTCGAAATAGCCGGACTGAGCGGGTACGAAATCTACGGACTGGCTGTAAACAAAGACAATAACCGCCCTCAGTTGGTGTATCATGTAATTTTGTTTAAGGGAGATTATTATTATGCCATCACCGGAATGTGCTTCAAATATTTTGAAGAAAACCTCGAAATGTTCAAGAAAATTGCCCGAACTTTTCAGTTGAAATAGCTACTTTGTTTAGTATATATTGCAAATATTCCGGAACAGACACCATTCACATTTTTTTTGTTCGGGTGCCTGAAAAAAGGCTATTTTGGGGTTGGCAATTTCGGCGATTAAATCATTAAGCATTTCGTTAAAAGCATCTCCCATTTCGTCGCTAAGCGAGTGAATTGCCTGTTTTTCAATTTTAAGCAGGGTTTCGGCATCGGAATACAGCTCCTGTACCGACAAAATTGCCGGTTGCACCGAACCCGTGAACATTCCGGTCTTTTTAATCATAGTGCAATACAGCAACAACTGAAAAACATAGTCAAGGTCTTTCGACCTGCCCACCGAAAATATATCGGACAGGGCATTCGCATCGCGTTTTACTTTTCCTGTTTTATAGTCGAGCACTCGCACCAGTCCCGATCTGACATCGATGCGGTCGACAATTGCCTTAATTGCCACCGGAAGTTTGTTACCCTCGGTCAAAATTTCACCGGAATAATTCAATTCATACTCGAGACCGGCCAGACTAAAAGGTGTATATTGCGCATCGTAAGCCAAAATTTGTGTCACATACGATTTCAGAATCTCGTAAAACACCCTGTGCTTCCCACTGAATTGAGACGGTTCATTAAAATCAGTGCGATTTATAATATTGCATTGTTTTAGCAGTTCTTCCGAAATTCTGCGGTCATCATTCATCAGTTTATCGATAATATCGGCAGTAAGGGTTGTCTTGTTATTCAAAAAAACCTGATACAGACCCTTCATGGTTTCGTGCAAAATAGTACCAATTCGCCGTGCATCACCATCTTCGTCAATACTATCGGGCTCACGCAATCCGGCAACAACAGCAAAGTAAAACGACAGCGGGCATTTCAGATACATATTCAGGTTGCTGGCCGAGAGTTTTTTCGTGGCAAGTTTCCCTGCAATCAGTTTATTAAGAAAATCATGGGTGGCAGCATCCTTTTCGATGCTGATAACTTGGGTGGGTTTCACACCAATGCCATATCCCAGGGTCGAAAAATCAACTTTTGCCGGCAACTCATACTGAAGCTGATAAATAAACCGCGATTTTTCGCCACCACCCACATCGCGGGTTGCCATTTTATAAACCAGCGTAACATTTTCGGCCCGGTGCAACAAGCGGTAGAAGTAATAGGCAAACAACGAATCGGAATGCTCATAGGTCGGCAGGTGATATGCATACCGAAGGTTCATGGGAATAAACGACGGTGACACTGATTTTTTTGGAAGAACGCCTTCGTTTAACGACAGAATTATAAGGTTCTTAAAATCCAAAAGACGGGTTTCGAGCAAGCCCAACACCTGCATCCCGACAAGGGGTTCACCCTCGAAAGGGACAACTGTGGTTTTCAAAATCTGATCAATAAGGTGCAAAAATGCCCGAAATGCCTCAAATTGCACGGATTCCGCTTCGATTGTATTTCGCAGCCGAATGATGTTCTTATACACCGAATACAGAACTTCTGAATTGAGTTGCCACTGATATCCACTGTCGTTTTGCGAATTTAAATCAAGCAGCAGGCTAATGGTATCGGCTAAGTAATTGCTCAGGCTGAGTGCGTCATTGCCGGCAAAACGGAACAATCGGTTTAAGGCTTCGTACTTCGAAAATTCCTCTGCGGGAATATATACACGATTTTGTTTCAATAGTTCCCTGCCAAGATGCACACATTCAGGATTCAACAACGCGGTAATCGGGTGATTCAATAATGCGATTACATATTTATGATAAAACAAAACACCCTGACTAAC
>JAGOEF010000313.1 GCA_017997855.1 Bacteroidales bacterium | reverse complement strand
TTCATAAACTGATAAAACTCCGTTTTTTCCTGTTCCGACAATTGGTCGCTGTAATCGATGAAGCTGCTGTAGCCCAATTTTGTACCAGCCAGCATAAATTGTAACCTTAATTTTTCGTTATCACAAAAATGACGGTGTTTTTCACCATATTGTTTAACAAATGCATCATAGTTTATTTGCAGTTTCTTCGTAAGATCGGCCAGCGAAGTCAGATAATCGCTTATTTCACTTTCATAAATGTAACTGGTTTTATTGCATACGTGGTTTTCGAATTCCATGTTTTGTTTCAGCAGATACTCATTAATTTCGCTGTCGTTTCCGCTGATACGGGCTTTACCGGTTAAATCTTCCGCATCGAGATCAAGCTTTATGTCACTTCCCGGTTGAAGATATAGGCTCAGTACCTTGCTTCCCAGGTGTATTTCTAACCAAAGTGGTTTATTAAGAGTTATTTCGGTTTCGAAGCTGCCATCTGCCCCTAAGGAAATAGTATTGGTGGAATCAATGAAATTAAGCAATACAACCGAATCTTTACAATGCGAAATTGAAGCAGTAATATGTGCTTTGTTGGATGGGGTCTGACACGAAACTATCAGCAGGGTACTAAAAATTGCTGAGAAACAAAGGATGAAAGCACTGCGTGTTGTTTTCATTGTTAACATCGTTTTGAAAATACATTTAATAAACTCGACAGTATTTTAAATTATTGCAATGATAGGTATAAATTTTGGTATGCAAATCGTAGAATTATGTTATGAAAAAGCATGTACTTCCATATAATATTAAAAAACAATCGTTGATATTACCTGAATATTTTTATTTTTGCAATATACACATTAAAACGCAATGAGATGAGAAGAAAGTTGTTAACAGTTTTATCACTGGTGTTACTCACCGGGGCAATCCCCACGATGGCATGCACCAATTTTTTAATTACCCGCGGAGCATCGGTCGATGGCAGCACCATGATTAGTTATGCTGCCGATTCGCATGTGCTGTATGGTGAATTATACCACTGGCCTGCAAAAGAATATCCCAAAGGAACCATGTTGAAAATTTACGAGTGGGATACGGGCAAATTGTTGGGTGAAATACCTCAGGCTGCCCGTACTTACAATGTGGTAGGTAATACCAACGAGTTTCAGGTTTCGATAGGTGAAACCACCTATGGTGGCCGTGATGAGTTGACTGATTCCACTGCAATAATGGATTATGGTTCATTGATTTATATTGCACTGCAACGTTCGAAAACCGCCCGTGAAGCCATCAAAATTATGGTTGACCTGATGAATGCCTATGGGTATTACAGCAGTGGTGAGTCGTTCTCGGTAGCCGATAAAAACGAAGTCTGGATTTTCGAAGTTATTGGCAAAGGTGTCGGAAACAAAGGTGCTGTGTGGGTTGCCATGTTGGTTCCCGACGGATATGTTTGCGCTCACGCAAATCAGGCACGTATCACCACATTCCCGTATCAGAAAGTAAACAAATGGGACGACCCGAAGGCTACGGTTTTTTGTGCTCCCGATGTTATTTCGTTTGCCCGTACAAAGAAGTATTTTTCGGGTAAAGATGAAGAATTCAGCTTCAGCGATACATATGCTCCGGTTGACTTTAGTGCTGCCCGTTTCAGCGAAATCAGGGTGTGGGCATTTTTTAACTCCGTTTCCGATGGTATGGATAAATACTGGGAATACGCTAAAGGCAACGTTACATACGACGCCAATGGCTATGCAACCAACCGCATGCCATTGTGGGTAAAACCAAACCGTAAAATATCTGTTCTTGATGTGATGGATTTTATGCGTGATCACCTCGAAGGTACCGAACTTGATATGACTAAAGATGTGGGTGCCGGCCCGTTCGGATGCCCTTATCGTTGGAGACCTCTTACTTTTAAGGTTGATGGTGAAACCTATGTGAATGAACGTGCTACTGCAACTCAGCAAACGGGTTTCTCATTTATCGCACAAATGCGTTCCTGGTTACCCGATGGCGTGGGTTGTATTAACTGGTTTGGTGTTGACGATGCAGCCAGCTGTGTGTATATGCCTGTATATTCGTCAATTACTAATATTCCTTTGGCTGTTGCCCATGGCAATGGTTCCATGATGGAATATTCCGAAACGGCGGCATTCTGGGTTTTCAATTTGGTTTCGAATTTCGCTTATACCCGTTGGAATATTATTCACCCTGAAATCAGAACACTGCAACGCGAACTCGAAAATCGTTATTTCGATGAAGTAAAGATAATTGACGAAAAAGCCATGAATGCCATGGGAGTGAAGAATGGAACTTCGCGCGACCAGATTGCCAATGATGCTTTCAACAAGGGAGTTGCCGTGCTCAATGAATACACCAACAGTACAGTACAAGCTACTACCAAACGCTGGCATCAGCTATGGATTGACCTGTTTGTGAAGTACATGGACGGCAATGTAAAGGTGAAATCACCGGCCAAAGAAAATTACCTCTATGTTACCCCATCGTTGAAACAACCGGGCTATGGTGATGATTTCTACAAACTGATTATCGAAAAAACCGGTGATAAGTTGAAGATGAAAGGTCACGCATCGCATTGATAATCAATTGTATATATGTTGAAACGGGAGCAGTGCTCCCGTTTTTTTTAAAACTTTACACTAGTCCTCGTTTGTAACGAGGACAAATTTATTAGCGCATTTCTAATGCATTGTATTTATTGCATTGCAAATGCATGGTTTAAACACGACCTCGTTGCAAACTTGGTCGGGGTTGTGATAAACTAAAATTGAAAAGTGTCACATCGCATTGATGCACAAACAGATATATGTTGAAACGGGAGCAAAACTACTGTTTTTTTGTTTTTACTTTTTTATAACAGTTTTCGTTGGAATAAAACATATTATCTTTGTCCTGTTATTTTCTAGACAGGGGTGCCAATAAACGGCTGAGATTATACCCTTTGAACCTGATCCGGATAATGCCGGCGTAGGGAAACAGGCAATCTTTTCACCGTTGTATTTGGCTATAAGCTTTGGCTGGAATAAAACGATG
>JAGOEF010000312.1:1571-3037 GCA_017997855.1 Bacteroidales bacterium | reverse complement strand
ATAGACTGCACAGGCAAACATAAAATCCTGCCAAACCATGATGCCAAGTGAGTCGCAGATTTCGTAGAACGCATCGTCTTCGTAATATCCGCCACCCCACACGCGCAGCATGTTGAACCCGGCATCGCGTGCCATGACGAGCAATTGCCGGTATGTATCCCTGCTCACACTGCCCGGAAAGCTTTCCATGGGAATCCAGTTGGCACCTTTGGCAAACACAGGACTGCCGTTCAATTCAAAATAAAAGTTTTGGCCAATGCTATCGGGTTCACTCACCAGACGAACTGTCCTGATTCCGGTGATGCAGATTGCTGTGTCGTAGTAGTGTCTGGTTTTAACTTCTGCTGTATAACGGTAGAGGTTGGCTTTACCACGCTGGTTGCACTGCCAGAGGGCTGGGTTTTTCAGGCTGAAATCTATGCTGACCCGGTTTTCGCCCTGCTGCAGATTGATTTTTTTGGTTGCGGTAAATTCCAGGTTGTTTTCGGAACTGATAATGAGTTCGGCTTCCTGTGCTGCCTCACTTTCGATTACTACTACGGCCTGCATTGCAGCCTGCTCCCCGCTTAGGCTTTTTGTGTCAACACGAAAATCCGTAATTCGGAACGATTGCCAGTGGCGCAGGTATGCCGGTTTCCATATACCGCATGTTTCGAAGCAGGGACCCCAGTCCCAACCCGAATGGTAGGGTGCTTTTCGGGTGAAAACACGCTTGTCGGGCAGGGTGTAGGGCAGGCATGCAGCCATACTGTCGTTGGCGGGAGCCACCGGATCGAAAACCAGTTCGAGCGTGTTCCTGCCGGCTTGCAGGCTATTGCTGACATCGAAAACCCATTCACGAAACATGTTGTCGGTTTTCGCAATAATCTGCCCGTTCAAAATTATCGTGGTTCGTGTATCGAGGCCTTCGAAAACCAGCTCGGATATTTGCTGTTTTTGATTGTTCTCAATGCTGAATTCCGTTTTGTAGTGCCATGCCTGATTGCCAATCCATTGCATTTTTTTCTCGTTGTCGCCGAAAAACGGGTCTTCGATGAGTCCGTTCCGGAATAAATCGGTGTGGATATTTCCCGGCACACGGGCTTCATACCATGTGCCATTGTAAAGAAATTTCCATTCAAAATCGAGCGGTTCAATGGTGGTAGATGGTTCTGGTTTGTGCCCGCACGATACCAGCAAGTATGTTAGAAATAAAAATACTATTTTAGCAACTCGTTTCATTAACATTATCTACAGTATGAAAGTTTCAAATCTAATCATTATTGCAATATGTGGTGCAATGATTTCGTGCAATTGTTCCAAGGATAAACCTGCCGAAATCCATCTGGTTCCCCAACCCGAAAAGGTATCGGTTATTGAGGAAAACTTTTGTATCAGTGCTGATATTCCCATTGTTTACAATGCTGAAGAAACCGGGTTGGATAAGGCTGCCGAATACCTGCAACACATGATGGGCTGTTTGAAGG
>JAGOEF010000312.1:0-1471 GCA_017997855.1 Bacteroidales bacterium | reverse complement strand
TATCCGGAACTTGGGTGCACCGGAGGCCCGTATAAAGTGGCCATGCTCTGGGGTGTTTTTGACGATGTGTTTTGCGCCGGTAACGAAAAAACCTTTGAGTTTATGGAAGATGTGATTGATGAAGTGTGCGAGATGTTTCCTAATTCACCGTATATTCATGTTGGTGGCGACGAATGCCCAAAGGAAGCCTGGAAAAAATGTCCCAAATGTCAGGCCCGAATCAAGGCTGAAAAGCTGAACAACGAGCACGAACTGCAAAGTTATTTCATCACGCGGATGGAAAAGTATATTAGTGGCAAGGGCAAGCAAATCATTGGCTGGGACGAAATTCTCGAAGGTGGACTGGCCCCGGGTGCCACTGTGATGAGCTGGCGAGGTGAGCAGGGTGGCATTGAGGCTGCCCGGCTGGGTCATGATGTTATTATGACGCCCAATCCGGTGTGCTACTTCGACCATTACCAGAGTAAAGACACCGAAAAGGAACCCCTGTCAATCGGTGGCTTTACCGACTGTGCCGAGGTATATGCATGGAACCCTGTTCCCGATAGCCTTACCGAAGCAGAAGCAGTTCATATTCTTGGAGCTCAGGCCAATTTGTGGACAGAGTATATTGCCACATTCAGCCATGCACAATATATGGTGCTTCCCCGCATGGCTGCGTTGAGTGAGGTGTTATGGTGCAAGCAACTGCCGGGTTACGACAGTTTTATCATGCGCATACGGTTTCTCATGAAACGCTATCAGGCAGCCGGATATAATTACGCCCGACATATCGAAAAATAAAAAGCAGGCTACTGTGAACCTGCTTTTTACCTGAAAGTGATTTTGCTTATTCCGCAATCGAAATTACCACATTTCTGCCGCCTGCAGTTACGAGGCAATACAAGCCGGGAATAAGTTTATCGAAAGATATCCTGGTTTCACTGTCCGTAAAATATCCGCTCATGATGGTTTTACCCGAAATGTCGGTAATGGTGTAAGCTTCTCCTTTGCGGGTTCCTCTGACATACACGTAATTTCTTGCCGGATTCGGATAGACTGTTAAGTCGTTTGTTGATATGGTTTCGTTCGATAAAGAATAATCAGTCGTCCATATTCCATGACACATGGTTGAAACAACCGCTTTATTTTCGAATAACAGAGCTGCATTGGGAACCATACCCGGCCTGAAGCCTTCGCCGCTGTCGAAATTGCTGTACCAGTTATCGAGACTCATGAGTGAGCTGAAGATTCCAAAAGGTGTAAATAATAATGCATGTTGTTCCTGCATGGTAAAATAGCCCAGCGAGGCTGCATAGAGCATTTCCTGTGTGAGACCGGTGCCGTTGATCAGCGAGAAACTGCCTTCGCCCGGATTGTATTTTACAATGATGTTTTCGTAAATTACAGGAAGCCCGAAAATGGTACGCATAAACAGGGTAAGATTTCCATCATCGTCAAAGGCAACGAGGGCTTCCGATTGTTGTCCGAG
>JAGOEF010000311.1 GCA_017997855.1 Bacteroidales bacterium | reverse complement strand
CCTCAAGGTCGGCCACCACTTCTGCTTCGGGTTTTTCGGCAGCCAGATAGTAGTCGTACGAAACAAAGGGTTTTTTATCGCGCACGGTGAATGTGTTCGATGCCCGGTATCCATTAATAAATCCGATGGCATCGGGCATTGATCGGTAATATTCGTCAACCACGCTTTCTGGCAGGTTGTTGTCGCAGGTTTCGGTACCACCTTCGGAGTAATCCATTATCTCGAAAACATTCAGGTCGAGTTTTTTCATCAGGTCGTGGGCACGTTTCAGCTCGGCAGGCAGCCATTCGGTCGGGAAGGCTTTCGGATACATATACGACGAACCCGATAATGCGGCGATGAAAAAATCGTTGGGCGTGGCCTGTGCATAGTAGTACTCGAGCAGTACCGGCGACATTTCAAGCATTTTCATGGTAACTTCCCATGCGTAGGGTATGCTGCCCCTTCCGGGTTCAAACCACGCACCAATGCCGATGCCGTCGGACTGGATGAAACTGATGTAAATTTTCTTTTCAGGTATGTACGTATTGCCTTCCTCTATGTTGTGATTGTTCTTAAAAACAAAACCTTCCGACAAGGGAATATGAATCAGAAAACTGGTGTTGGGCTGTGTGTTTAGCCCGTCGGAAGTGAGCGCGTACGACGATAGCAGTGTGGTCATTTGTTCTTCGAGGTCTTTCTTGTAGGAATGCCACCCCCAAACCTGCGACAAGGGTTTCATGCCTGCAAACAGCGAACGGGTGAGGTTATACTCGAGAGTGTCGGTAGGGCGGGCCGACAAATCAGAGAAAAACGTCCTCTTCATCATCCCATAATCGGCACAGGCTGGCATTAGTACCGTGCCATGCTGACCACCCAGCCAGGTAATCACTTCGCGTGAGCAGCGGTTCCAGTATTGCTCTTTTGCCCAGGAATATATTTCGAAGTCCGACATCCCATTGAACTGGCCCCTGAAATCGGCAACCTGTTTGAATCCATGCTGCTGCATCAATGGTATCATGTCGTCGGTGATAATAATTGCATTTTCGAGACCCGCCAGTGTGTAGGCGACTATAAGTGAAGTTCTTACATTTTTGTCCCAGATGATATAGCCTTTGATATGTGATTTAAAGGTTTGAATTCCCTGCTCAACCGTGCTCAGCGATGTAAATGAAAAGTCCCTCTTAGTTTCGAGATATTCGGCCAGTTCTGTCGTGTAGTTGAATGGGTATCCCTTGGCAAAGCTAAAATACAATAAGGGTTGGGTCTGATTTACCACGCCCTGAAGCGAAATCCATAATGCCTGTTCCGGCAGGTGCTTGCCAATATCCCAGTCGTCGGCCATGCGATGTATAAACGCATTTTGGGTATTGCTGCGCCTAAACACAAAAACGAGTTCCGAGCCCTGGGGGCGGGTAGGGCGTGTTATCGTGCATGTCAACCTTTTTCCATCGTCCGACAACTGATAACGATACACTGACTCTCCATGCTTTTTACCCTGTGAAGCAAAGTAATCGTATTTTTCGGTAAGCGTTAATGTGTTGTCGTTTTCCCAGATGGCTGTAATTTCTTTTTTTGATCCCACAGGTAGCCTGAGACCCATGTGTATGTTGGTGGAAAATGTGCCGTCTTTAATTTCGCTTTTATTCACTTTCCCATCGGTGCTGAAAGTCAGTTTTTCCTCGAATTTGCGTTTTGGCCCCATTCGCGTAATAATTTCAGCTGTATTGGTTCCCATTGTAATTTCGACTGTGAGTTCCTTATAATAATCGAGAAACGAACTTTCTGATGCAATCATTTTCCATGTTCCATTAATTGCTGTATGCTGCGAATAGATGATTCCGGAAAACAGAAGAAAAGAGGCAAGACTTAACACAAGTTTTTTCATCGGCTTTTAATTTAGTGTGAAGATATATTTTTCAAATCAGAAAAGGAAAAACTAAAAGGTAAAATTTACAACTGCATGACAGTATCAGCGCAAAAATGCTAAATCAAATTTAATTGACACTTGTACTCAGCCCTCGGTATTTAAATATTGTATTGATTTTAAGGGCCGGTCTGTTTGAAAATCATTACATTTGGTCTTTGATGCAAATCCGAAACGGAATGAAACAAACGCTACCAATAATTCTGTTTGTATTGTTTGTCTCGAATGTAGAGGCACAACATTACAAAGACCCGAAGCTTCCGGTTGATGAAAGGGTTCATGATTTGCTGCAGCGCATGAGTCCCGAAGAAAAATTCATGCAATTGTTTATGATTCCATACGAGCCGGGAGTCGATACAGCCATGTATGAGCCGGGAGTATTTGGTTTTCAGATGGGTGCCGAAGCGCAAGACGGGGGGGCTGAGGCGCAATTAATGAGTTATAACCGGTCGGAACATGCGAACAAAAACATCGAAAAAATAAATAACCTTCAGCGGTGGTTTATTGAGCGCAATAGGCTGGGTATACCTGTAATTATTTTTGGTGAAGCCTTGCATGGCCTGGTGGCTGATGGTGCTACCGTTTTCCCGCAGTCCATTGCGCTGGCAGCTACCTGGAATACACCTCTGATGAGCAGTGTGGCTGATGCAATTGCTGTGGAATGTGCGGCTGCAGGAATCAGACAGATATTGTCGCCGGTGGTTAATGTGGCTACCGATGTTCGCTGGGGACGTACCGAAGAAACTTACGGCGAAGATCCGTTTCTGGTTTCCGAAATGGGAGTGGCCTACGTTTCGGCATTCGAGCGCAGGGGTATAATTACTACCCCGAAGCATTTTGCTGCCAATGTGGGTGATGGTGGCCGCGATTCCTATCCGGTGCATTACAACAAACGATATATGCGCGAAGTAATTTTCCCGCCATTCGAAGCTTGTATTAAAAAAGGAGGTTCGCGGTCGATAATGACGGCATACAATTCATATGATGGTACACCGTGCTCTGCCAACAGTTTTTTGCTTTATCAAATTCTAAGGAAAGAATGGGGCTTCAAGGGTTTCGTTATTTCAGATGCCGGCGCTACAGGTGTCGCCAACGTGCTGCATTACACCGCGGCAGACTATGGCGATGCGGCTGTGC
>JAGOEF010000310.1 GCA_017997855.1 Bacteroidales bacterium | reverse complement strand
CTTCGGGGGTAGCCGGAATTTGAATATCAGGGTCTGCGTGATTATGTCTGCATGCAGCAACTGCATCCTTAATAGCCAGCCATACCGAAAAAGCCAGCATAAACGGAGGTTCTCCCACCGCTTTGCTCCGGCGAATAGTACCTTCGTGGGGAGAGTCCTTTAAAAGCTCGACCCTGAAGTCGCATGGGATATCACCTACAGCCGGAATTTTATAAGTATCGGGAGAATGTGTCAGCAATCTGCCCGTGCCATCCCACTTCAATTCTTCGGTAGTAACCCATCCTGCCCCCTGAATAAATGCGCCTCGCACCTGACCTATATCAATTGATTCGTTGATTGAGCTTCCCGAGTCGTTGATAATATCGGTTCGTAACAGTTGATATTGCCCGGTTAGCACATCGAGTTCCACCTCTGATACCGCCATACCATACGAAAAATAGTAGAATGGTTTGCCTTCGCCTTTATTTCGGTCGAAATAAATGCCGGGTGTACGGTAAAATCCGGTCGAGCTCAAGCTTATTTGCCGCAGGTAGGCTGATTTCACCAATTCCTGAAATGAGATTTTCGCTTCAGGCATCTGAGAATAATACACCGTATCGTTTTCGAAAATCACAAATTCCCCCGAAAATTGATGACCCGGGTAACGTGTTGCAAACTCGCTTACAGCAACGTCAGCTAAACGGGCTTTGAGAATGTCGATGGCATTTTTCACAGCCATTCCGTTGATATCGCTTCCTGACGAAGCAGCCGTAGGTGACGTGTTGGGAACTTTCGACGTGTTGGTAGCATTTACTTTAACCTTGTTGACGGCCACTCCCATTTCGAGGGCAGCAATCTGTTGAATTTTTGTATGCAACCCCTGCCCCATTTCGGTTCCACCATGATTCACCAGCAGTGTTCCATCGTTGTAGATATTCACGAGCGCACCAGCCTGATTCAGAAATGAGGTAGTGAACGAAATACCGAATTTCACCGGGGTTAATGCCAAGCCTCGTTTTACGAAATCATTTTTACTGTTAATATCCTGAATATGTTTTCTTCGCTCGAAATATTCCGAGGATTGCAACAATCTGTCGTACAACTGATGCAGCTTATTGTTCTCAATTGCCTGGCCATACGGGGTAATCTGGGTATTATCGCCAGCATAAAAGTTCAGCAAGCGAATTTCGGCTGCATCTTTTTCGAGGTACCGGGCAATGCGGTCGATGGCATTTTCGATTACAGCCATACCCTGAGGTCCTCCAAAACCACGGAAGGCCGTATTCGAAGGCAGGTTGGTTTTATATGCCTTGCCGATTATTTCAACGTGTGGAATATAGTAAGCGTTTTCGGCATGCAGCATTGCCCTTTCGAGAATTGCCATGCTCAAATCGGTAGCACATCCCGCATTCAGATTTATTTCGACACGATATGCCAATATTTTTCCATGGCTATCGAACCCAATTTCGTATTTCGATTGCGACGGATGCCTTTTTCCTGTGATTACCTGATCGTCGTCGCGGAACAGATGTAATTTCACAGGCATCTGTGTGGCATTGGCCAACAGGGCAGCCCATGCAGCCACATGATTTCCCTGAGTTTCTTTACCACCAAAACCTCCACCCATGCGCTTTACCTCTACCTCGACATTGTTTTTGGGCAAGCCCAACACCTCGGCTACCACAGCCTGTGTTTCGCTTGGATTTTGTGATGACGCATGCACAAACATTTCGCCATCTTCGCCGGGAACTGCCAGCGCAGACTGGGTTTCGAGATACCAATGTTCCTGACCATTAGTAAACAATTCGCCCGTTAATACATGAGGTGAATTTTTCAAGGCAGAATTAACATCGCCCCGGGATATCCGACGTGCAGGAGCAATCAGCATGTTTTTTTCGATGGCAGTTTTCAGGTCGACACACGCTTGCAACGGGGCATATTCAATTTTTATTTCTCTTTCGGCACGCACCAGTGCATCGGCATTTTCGGCGGCAATCAGAGCAATCGCCTGCCCCACACAATTCACCTTCTGCCAGGCAAGACAAGGTTCATCGTGTATTACCGGACCCATTTGGTTAACTCCGGGAATATCGCCGGCCAGCAAAACAGCTTTAACACCATTTATTTCCAGCGCCTTCGAAGTATCGACCGACAGAATATTGGCATGCGAATATTTGCTGTACACCACTTTCCCCAATAAAACCGAATTCCCCAAATCGATGTCGTTGACAAACACCGATTTCCCTGTAACGTGCAATGCAGCGCTGTCGTGATAAATATCTTTATTGGGAGCTCTCATGATAGGTTATTGCTAGGTTGAACCGATTCGAGAAAGAACTTCAGAAGCAAGTTTGCAGCAACCGAACGTCGGTATTCAGCACCGGAACGGGCATCGTCGATAGGGCTAAACTCTGCGCCCAGAATAAGCATTGCCTTATCCACAGTGGCGCGACACCATTGCTTATTCAACAAAAAACCCATTGTCGCTGAAGCGAAACGGGTATGAGCCGCCATTCCGCCAAAGGCAATGCGTACTTCTTCGACTGTGTTTTCATTGAGTTTCAGAAAAAAAGCGGCACTTACCGTAGAAATATCAAGGCTTTTTCGTTTCGATACTTTATAGGATTTAACAATGGAGGAATCATTGGATTTTGGAATTATAATTTGGGTAAGTAATTCATCCGGTTTTAACTCCGTTTTGCGATAGCCGCTTATAAAATCTGCAATAGCCAATTCGCGTTGTTTATCTATGGATTGAAGAACCACCCGGGCCTGCAAAACAAACAACACCGGCAGCGAATCGCCGATGGGTGAAGCCGAACAAATATTACCACCAATGCTGGCCAGGTTGCGTATCTGAAGGGATCCAAACCGGCTGAGCATTGTGGCCAGTGCCGGAATTTCATTGACTGAAAACCCACGCAGATGTTCAATAGTGCTTCCTGCGCCAATTATATACTGATGGTCGTCAAACTTAAAACCTTTCAATTCTTTTAGGTCCGAAATATCAATAATTTCCTCAATTATTTCGTTTCGCTTGTTCTGCCTCAACGCAACATCCGTTGCTCCATTCA
>JAGOEF010000309.1 GCA_017997855.1 Bacteroidales bacterium | reverse complement strand
GACTATCTGTTGCATATTACTATGGAAGGCGCACGTCAGCGCTACGGGGACCCGATTCCCCCGGAAGTTACCGAGCGTATTAATTTCGAAATCGACACAATCAAAACCATGGGATTCCCGGGTTATTTCCTCATTGTGCACGACTTTGTAAAGTTCGCACGCGACAACGGGGTGCTTGTGGGACCTGGCCGTGGTTCTGCCGCCGGTTCGGCAGTGGCCTATTGCAACGGTATTACCGATGTTGATCCCATTGAACACGACCTGCTGTTCGAGCGTTTTCTGAATCCCGACCGTATTTCGATGCCTGATGTGGATATCGACTTCGACGATGATGGGCGCCAGTCGGTGTTGAATTATGTAACCGAAAAGTATGGCAAAAACAATGTTGCTCAAATTGTTACTTTTGGTACGATGGCGGCCAAACTGGCTATCCGCGATGTAGCCCGGGTGCTGGGCCTTCCCTTAAACGAAGCCGACAGGCTCACTAAAATTTTACCTGAGCAGCATGCCCGTCTTGCCAATGCATACAACCTGATAATTGAAGGTGAAAAACGACTGGGCAGCATCGAAAAAGTAATTGATGAATGTGGCCGCGAAATTACCATCGCACGCCGCAATGGCAACGACAGCGATGTGGGAATGTTCGAAACCCGCCGCATTATGGCTCAGGAAATTATTGATGCCCGAAATAAAAAAGACGATATCCGGCTTAAAACCATTCAATTTGCATGTACCCTGGAAGGCTCGGTGCGACAAACTGCCGTTCATGCCTGTGGGGTACTTATCGGTCGCGACCCGCTTATCAACAACATCCCGCTGATGCCATCGAAGGAGTCGACTTTGCTTTGCACCCAGTACGACGGACATTTTGTAGAATCTGTCGGATTGCTGAAAATGGACTTCCTGGGTTTGAAAACCCTGTCGATTTTACGCGAAACCCTGCAAAATATTAAAGACCGCCACGGAATTGACATAGATTTAAAGAAAATACCCTTCGACGATCCTGAGGTTTTTGCACTCTTCAGTCGTGGCGAAACAACCGGCATTTTTCAATTTGAATCGGATGGAATGAAAACCCATCTGAAAAACCTGAGGCCCACCCGCTTTGGCGATTTGGTAGCCATGAATGCCCTCTACAGACCCGGCCCCATGGAATATATACCCAACTTCATCAACCGAAAAAACGGCAGGGAAAAAATAGCCTACGACCATCCCATTATGGAAAAATACCTGGAACCCACCTACGGAGTAACCGTGTATCAGGAACAGGTAATGTTGCTTTCGAGGGCACTGGCCCTGTTTACCCGTGGCGAATCCGATTCATTGCGCAAAGCCATGGGTAAAAAAATTGAGAGCATGATGAAGGAAATGAAAGATAAGTTTGTGAGTGGATGTCACCGTAATCCGGAATTCATGAACGGCTGCCTGACCATTGGTAAAAACCCCGATGAACTGATTGATAAAATTTGGAAAGACTGGGAATCGTTTGCCAAATATGCCTTCAATAAATCGCATTCGGTATGCTACGCCTATCTGGCATACCAGACAGCTTATCTGAAAGCACATTATCCGGCAGAGTTTATGGCGGCTTGTATGAGCCGTAACCTTTCCGACATCAAAGAAATTTCGAAGCTGATGGAAGAATGCCGGCGCATGCGGATTAAAGTACTTGGTCCCGATGTTAACGAAAGTTTCAATAAATTCATGGTTAACAAAAACGGGAATATTCGTTTTGGTATGGTAGCCGTAAAAAATGTCGGAACCAATGCTGTAAACGACATCGTTAGCGAAAGAAAGAAAAATGGCCCCTATACCAATATTTTCAATTTTGTAGAAAGGGTAAACCTGAATTCGGTTAACAAAAAAAACATGGAAGCCCTTGCCTACTCGGGCGCTTTCGATGGATTCGAAGAGGTTACAAGACCTCAGTATTTTCTCACGGCACCCAACGAATCGGGTAGTTTTATCGAAAACCTGATTTCATACGGCAATGCCATGCAATCGAAAAAATTCTCGTCGCACAACCTGTTTGGCGACAGCATCGAAATCGAAACAAAAAAACCGGGCATCCCCACCCAGGTACCAGTGCTGGCTACCGAATGGCTGAATCATGAGAAAGCCCATATCGGACTGTATATTTCGGCACATCCTCTCGACGCTTTTGCCTTCGAACTTAAGCACATGAAGCTGGTTCCCCTGTCCGATTTAAAAGACCTTAATAAATTTGCATTAAAAGTGAATTTTAAAATCGCCGGTCTTATTTCATCAGCCGAGTCGAAAGTGGGAAAAACCGGCAGGGAATATGGCCGTATCACCATCGAAGATTATACCGATTCGTTTACCCTGGGCGTTTATGGCGATGATTTTCTGAATTATAATAAGTTCTTTCAGCCCGGTCAGTGTGTGGTGATTGATATGAGCATTGTAGAAGGTTATCAAAATCAGGAAGAAAGGCGGACAAAAATTTCGGGAATGACCTGGATGAATTCTGTAAAAGACTCATACTTCAAGGCAATCGAATTGAGCATGGATATCGATCGTGTGGATGATAGTTTTACCGAAAACTTCAACCGGATAGTACGCAAATGCAAAGGAAAGATATTTCTTAGTGTTCGCTTCGAAGACAGCGAAAAGCAAATTCAGGTAAAAGCCCAGTCAAAATCTTTGCGGGTAGAATTGAACAATGAGTTTGTTGATTTTGTTGAAAACAGTAATTATTTTACTAATGTAAAACTGTATTAAATACGTATTTTCGGGGTTTGTTTCTCATATTAAACTTAATATCAACATACTATGGCATTAGAAATTACCGATCAGAACATCAGCACCCTGCTGCAAACCGAGAAACCCGTGGTAATAGATTTTTGGGCAGTTTGGTGCGGACCCTGTCGCATGATTGCTCCGATTATTGACGAAATGGCTCAAACCTATGGCGACCGCGCGGTGATTGGAAAAGTAAACGTGGACGAAAACATGGAGATTTCGAGTAAATACGGAATCCGAAACATCCCCACTGTAATATTCGTTAAAAACGGAGAACTGGTCGACAAAGTGGTGGGCGCTGTTCC
>JAGOEF010000308.1 GCA_017997855.1 Bacteroidales bacterium | reverse complement strand
TCGAATACCATCAGAATAGCCAAGCTTACCGATTATGGTAGCTATGCCGAATTGAGCAACGAAAGAGATTTGTATGTTGATTTTGGGATAGCAATACGCACTTATAATGTTATTTACGACTGCCTGCAAACCGACGATGGCACTATGTATTTATTGCTGCAGAGTTTGAGTGGTTATCGCAGCGTGCTGGTAAAAATTTTCCCCAACGGCCGGGGTGCATGGTCGCGCAGCTACCGGGTGTTTCCCGAAAACGACCCCACTTACAGCGAAACAAGCCTGTATGGCATGAGTCGCACCAACGACGGAGGGTTTATGCTTACGGGCGAGTTCAGCAGCGACCCGGGGGCGATGTTTCCCAATGGAATATACAGTGCGCTGGCTATAAAAGTTGACTCGTGCGGCTGCCTCGATGCCGAAGGCTGCAACCCGCATTGCGGCGACAGCTACCTGCCACAGTATATTCGTATGCCACAGGCAGAAGTGTATCCAAACCCGGCGGTTGACGAAATTCGCATTGTATTGCCCGATGGGAATGGGTCGGCGGGGTATAATGTTAAAATTTATTCGACCTCGGGGCAGTTGTTGATGGAAGAAAACACGGAGGCATCGAAGGAGTTGTCTGTTATCATATCGGAACTGCCCGACGGGCACTACAGGGTGCTGGTGTCGGGTGGAGGCAAGGTTTATGGAGCTGGGTTTGTGAAGGTGGGGTGGTGATTGCTGATGGCTGATGGCTGATGTCAGATGTTTTGAAACGGTTTAGAGGGGTTGTTCTTGACAGCACTACCCGCATTTGACTTTTGACTTCTGACTTTTGACATGAAAAACTACATTCGATGATTTTTTTGAACCGCATCTGTTTGCACTCGGATTGCAATGAAGGATGAGCCGGGGGTCTTCTCGCAGGCTCGAAGAAAAACAATGGGGACACGATGAATGGGGACGCGATGAATGGAGACACGATGAATCGCGTCTCTACGGGGTTGTTTCCCCATTCACTGTTGACTTGAGCGAAGATTTGTCAGGAAAGTCTGCAAATCAGTTCTTTAAAGATTCGGGTCATTTTTTTCTCGGCACCGGCAGCTACTTTTTGTACTTCTTCGT
Source organism: Bacteroidales bacterium (assembly GCA_017997855.1). The sequence continues at coordinate 1,973 of JAGOEF010000308.1, read as the reverse complement.
GGGTGATTTCGACAATTTTACCGGGCACACCCAAATCGGTGATGATTGACATGGCGAAACAGGGGATTCCCATTTGCCTTGCAGTGATTACTTCGGGAGCGGTTGACATGCCCACGGCGTCGGCACCGATAATACGGAAATGCTTATATTCGGCGGGTGTTTCGTAGGTGGGCCCTGTGGTAGCGGTATAAACGCCGTATTGGAGTGCAATGCCCATTTCGGCAGCAATTTTTCCGGCTTCGGCAATCATACCGGGATGGTACACGTTGCTCATGTCGGGGAATCGCACGCCAAATTCGGGTTGGTGCCTTCCAATAAGCGGGTTGGGAATCAGGTTGATGTGGTCGGTGATGACCATGAGGTCGCCGATCTCGAAATCGGGATTAACACCTCCGCTGGCATTGCTGACGAAGAGGTATTTTATCCCCAGCTGAGCCATCACGCGAACCGGCAGAATTACCTGCTGAGGGGTATAGCCTTCGTAATAGTGAAAACGTCCTTTCATAGCCACCACATTGCGACCCGAAAGCCTGCCGAATATCATCTGTCCGGAATGCCCTTCGACGGTTGATACGGGAAAACCGGGTATACTGTCGTAAGGAATAATATCGGTAATTTCGATTTCGTTAACCAGACCACCCAGGCCGGTTCCAAGAATAATTCCAATTTCAGGCGTGATTGAGGCCTGTGTTTTTATAAAGTTTGCTGTATCGTTTATTTGTTGAAACATAGGTAATAAAGTGTTTTTCGAGTTGTTGAACATCGTCGTTGCCCCCCATCATTTTTACGGTAATGGGAAGGTAATACATTGCTTTTTTTAAATCGTCGGAAAGATACTTATTTTCGAACAGCCGGATGCTGTCTTTTTCGGTGGTAAGGATAATTTTGTTTTCCGGCATTTTATCGAACAGTTGCGCAGCCTTTTGCATATCGGCTTTGCTGAAGCTGTGGTGATCGGCAAATCGCAGGTGTTCGATGGTTTGGCACTGCTCATGCAGATAATCGATCAGGTTTGCCGAGAAAGCGATGCCGGTTATAACAAGTACATTATATTCGCTTAGGGAGCCTGAAAGCGAACCCGCCAAATTCTCGAACACCGGGCTTGGGCTGTGGTATTGAAAGGTACTGAAGAAGAGTGTCTGATAGGGCTTTGGATCTATTTCCTTCAGCATGATGCGCCGCTCCATGGGGTTCATTTTTTCGGGACATTTGGTAACGATAATAATATCGGCACGAAGGCTTGCCGAATGCCCTTCGCGCATGCGTCCATAGGGCAGCAGGTGGTCTTTCGACAAGGGATGATGGTAGGTGTTGAGCAAGACCGAAATGCCGGGTTTAACCCTACGGTGCTGAAAAGCGTCGTCGAGAATTACGGCGTTCAGGTCAGGATATTCGTCCATAAGGCGATAAATGCCCTTTACCCTGTTTTCGCATACCGAAACCACTACATCAGGAAATTTCCGCTTAATCTGCAGAGGCTCATCACCCGATTGCGTGTAGGAGGTGTCGGGTTGAACTTCGAGATAACCTTTCGATTTACGTTTATAACCCCGGCTTAACACCGCGATTTTAAACTGTTTCCGGAGCATTTCGGCAATCATTTCGGTATGGGGAGTTTTACCGGTGCCTCCTACCATGATATTCCCCACGGCAATTACAGGAATCTGAAACTCCTTGGATGAAAAAATACCGTTATCGTAAAAGAAATTCCGCATCGAAACAATAAAGCGATACCCCAGTGCAAATGGAATCAGCAACAGCTTACAGAGTATGTTCTTTCGACAGAGCATTACAACAGCTTTTTGCCGAAAATAGTCATTTGTTTTTACTTTTCAAAAAAATGAACCTTAAAATACTGAATAACATTGAAATGATTGATGAAATGCAAGCTTATCCCTGCCTTTTTTTTCGGAATTTTCCCTCATCTTCGGCAAGCATGCTCAGATAGGAACGATATCTCGAAAAGGCAATAT
>JAGOEF010000017.1 GCA_017997855.1 Bacteroidales bacterium | reverse complement strand
AACCCACCAAGCCTTCGGGAAAAGCTTCCCCAACGCATCATCCAAATAAAAAATCTGATTATTCCACCATTACCCACAAGGCCTGATTGCCCGTGCTGGTTTTCAGTTGCTGCAATTCAGCATTGGCTGCGTCGCTATCCCGGTACGATTTCAGGCTGACGCGGTGCATCTGGTCTGCCGATTCCAGAATGCATGCCTGATAACCCTGCTGGCTTAGTTTTGCAAGCATTGCCTCTGCATTTTCGCGATTCGAGAAACATCCGGCAACAATATGAACCCGGTTTCCATTGTTCGTTTCAACAACCTGAGTGCTTGGTTGTACTGTGGTTTGAGTCTTGGTTATGCTGTCGCTGTTTACCGGAGTTATAACAGGTTCCTCAATGCTTACTGCCGTACGGTTGTTATGAACTATCGACTTTGAGGCCGGTATCTGAAACGGATTCATCTCATAGTTGTGGCTGATACTTTGCAGCATTTTATCCTGATTGAACAGCACAACAGCCAGTGCTATCGATGCTGCAGCCACAGGAATGGTAATTCCCCAGCCCGGACGGCGATGTTTCACTTGAGCCACCTGACGCACAAGTTCTTTTGCCGTTTCTTCAACCACCTGTTGTGTTGAAACGGTTTTCAGCAAGGGATAATGAAATTCCGTCAGACCATAAGCATCGCGTAAAAAGTTCTGATCGGCAAGGGGATGAAATTCGAGGCTTTCTCCCTGAAGTGTAAAATAGCCAAGCTGCTCAATCGAAGCCCTTCCGGAGCTTTTCAGTTCGCTGCGTACCGATAGCACAAACGACTTCACCTCTTCCATGGCAATGCTATAGCTCACCTGCTCCTGCTGCGAAACGTAACTTACCAGCAGACCGTCATTCATCGTCAGGCTTTGGTTAAAAGCAGCAACGCGTGCCGGTGGTGTAAGCTTCTGATGCTGAAAGTCCACCATCGCTTCGCGGTAGTTTACCACAAAACCGCCAAAACCTGGAACAATCACACAATCATGCTCACAGAGCAACCCGGGAATGTATTTTTCGATATTCATGCCTCTGAAATAACCATGCAAAAATAATAAAAAATATGGCGAAATATTACAAAAACCTAAAATTTGAAGCCTGTGTTTTTGTTTTCGTGCTACGCTCCGAAACTGCGAACCATGCAATGGTGGTTTCAACGATTACCGGACTCATTCAAAAAATTTCTATTTTTGTGGCTTATTAAAACAATGGCAGCATGAAACAAATCCCTATGGTCGACCTGAAAGGTCAGTACCTGAAAATAAAAGAAGAAGTTGACAAAGGCATACAGGAGGTAATCGACAACACAGCATTTATTGGCGGACCGGCTGTAAAACAATTTCAGCAGGAGCTGGCTGCCTCGCAGGGGGTAAAACACGCCATTGCCTGTGCCAATGGTACCGATGCCCTGCAGATAGCCATGATGGCCTTGGGTCTCAAACCCGGCGACGAAGTGATTACTTCCGATTTCACCTTTATTGCTACCGTCGAGGTTATTGCGTTGCTGGGATTAACCCCGGTACTGGTAGATGTGGAGCCCAACTACTTCAATATCGATATCGAACGACTCCGTAAGGCCATTACCCCGCGCACCAAAGCCATTGTTCCGGTGCATCTGTTCGGACAATGTGCCAACATGGAAGAAATTATGAAAATTGCCGCTGAGTACAATCTTTACGTAATTGAAGATACGGCTCAGGCTATTGGCTCCGACTACTATTTTTCGGATGGCACAACCGCTAAAGCCGGCACCATCGGGCACATTGGTACCACTTCGTTTTTCCCTTCGAAAAATCTTGGCTGTTATGGCGATGGGGGAGCCCTGTTTACCAACGACGACAACCTGGCGGCAATGATGCAAAGCATTATTAACCATGGAATGAAAGTACGCTACTACCACGAACGCATCGGTGTAAACTCGCGCCTCGACACCATTCAGGCTGCCGTGTTGCGCGCTAAGCTGCCGCACCTCGACCAATACATCAAAGCACGTATTTCGGTGGCCGACTACTACGCCGAAGCTTTTGGTCATTGCCGCAATCTGAGGATTCCGGCCCGCAATCCGTACTCCTTGCACACCTTTCATCAGTACACGCTTGTTCTCGATAATATCAACCGCGCCTCGCTGCAAAATCATCTAACCGAGAAGGGTATTGCTTCGGCGGTATACTACCCGGTTCCCCTGCATCTGCAGGATGCGTTCAAAGGATACAGCTACAACCCCGACGATTTTCCGGTAACCGAATACTTATGCAAAAATGTACTGTCCTTACCCATTCATACCGAAATGGACAACGAAACCCTTCGCTATATTACCGATTCGGTAATGGAATTTGTCGATCGGCGCAGTTGTGGCGGTTGCTGCTGCGGATAGCGGACATTGAGCGGAGCCGGATTGCCCGCTGTCCTGCATTTAATCCCAAAACTTCCACGAGGGTTTTGTTTTTCTCAACGAAAACTTGACCACCACCGTAAGTCTGAAAAAATCACCTTCACCCGGTTCGGGATAGACCCATATTTTGTCGAAGTACTTTACGTACACCTGATCGTTGCCGATGGTTTTACGGTAATTGTCGTTTTCCATTTCCACCAGTTTTACATAATGATCAACCGTTGCATACATTTCGGTAAGTCGGTCCTTCGAAGCCATACACTCTTCGGACAACTTCGTGAAATAATCACCGCTGGTGGTCACCAGTATCTGATAATCGGCATATAAGCGCTCAGCTTCTTTTTCCATTATTGCAGTCTCGAGTTCTGCAATGGATTGGTCGATAGCGGCAACCGCTTCGCGAATACTGGTTTCGGCAGAAGCTTTATTGAAAATGATGTTCGGAGAATACACCGTCATCAGTCCGGTAATTTCAGACACCGTAAGGTCGTATTCCAGTTGCAGTGCTTTTATTTCTTCATTTATCTGAAGTATCTTCTGATTTCCCGATAAAATAAAATCTTTTTCGATCTCGCGGATTCTGTTGTTTTCGGCAGCCACCAGGTCCCTCCATTTTGCAATTTCCTGTTCCAGGTTTTTCACATCGTCTTTTCCGGCACCTACCTCCATGATTTTTTTGTTCATGTTTTTGTCGCGAAGAGCATCAAAAATCACCACATATTCCGGACTGGGGCTATTGTCGGATTTAACCGGATTCACTTCTTTCTGGAGGGGTTTGGTGTTGAGCTTTGCAACAAAAATATAGTAGCCGTCCTTGCGGTTGAGTTTGTTGATTATTTCAGCCTCTACGTTCGAAGTTCCCTGAACCACTTCGGTAATATACCGGTACAGGCTGTCTTCGTAGCCTTCTTTCTTGCGAAGTTCGGTAACCGAAGCAATATAGCTCCCGTTGGTTTTTTCGACCGACAACGGGGTCATAAATTTCATGGCCTGTTCGTGCAGCGACTTTTCGGTATCGTAGCTTGATGAGGTTTTGCAAGCGAAAACATAAATTCCTTTGTAACCAAGTCCTGCAAGGTTGGTGCGTATGTCGTTACGTATTTTTTCGATGGCATTTTGCTTTTCTTTTATTCGTATCTGAATAAGGTCGGGATTCCCCAGTTGGGTTATTTTCTGCCGTATTCCTATCAGATGGTTCCTCCGGTTAATCAGTTCCTGCTGCTCTTTGTCGATCTGTGCATTTCGGTTCCATATTTCGAGCCTCAGTTCCTGAATCTGCATATCGTCGAACTTAACATCCTTATGCTTGCGTAACATTTTCTCGATGGTATTGCTGCTGCAAACGTCGAAGGGTAATGTGATCGGATTGCGCGATATGAGGCTTTCCTGTGCCGGACTGATTCCGGTTGCTAAAAGCACTACCACGACCATCATTATATATTTCATCATACGGCTATTTTTTTCAAAAATAACAATTTGCAGCAATACCTGGTATACATCAACACGAATCATAAAAAATTAAAGCAGCGTTAACAACAATTTCGCATCGATTTTTTTATCTTTACAAAAACTCATTCACCATGAAAACCGATACCCGATTTCTCCAGTCATTCGTCAGTTCCGAAGAACTTACCGACTATACACAGCAAGCCATCGCAGCCCTGCAAACCCTAAAAAAACGTACGGGTGCCGGCAACGATTTTCTGGGTTGGCTCGATTTGCCCCTGCAGTTCAATCCACCCCTCGCCAACGAAATTATGGCAGCGGTAAATTCCCTGAAAAAGCTGGATGCAGTGGTTGTGGTTGGCATTGGTGGTTCATATCTGGGCGCAAGGGCTGTTATCGATGCCCTGGCTAAACCTTTCGATTCTCCGAGCCCCGAACTCATTTATGCCGGACACCATCTGAGTCAGCCCTACCACGATGCCCTGCTCAAGTATCTGGAAACACGTTCGTTTGGCATTGTGGTCATTTCGAAATCGGGAACCACCACCGAACCTGCCATAGCATTCCGCTTGCTGCGTAATTTATTAATTCAGAAAGAAGGTCGCGAAAAAGCTGCGCGCTACACCATTGCCATTACCGACAAAAAGCGGGGTGCGCTTCGTTCAATGGCCGATGTCGAAGGCTATCGGAGTTTTGTTATTGCCGACAATGTGGGAGGTCGTTTCTCGGTGTTATCGCCGGTTGGACTGGTGCCCATCGCCCTTTCGGGTATAGCCATAACCGAACTGATGGCCGGAGCCAGGGCTGCTGTCAACGATACAATGCTGGAATCGGAAGGAAATCCGGCGGTGCAGTATGCTGCCATACGGAATTGCCTGCTGGGCAAGGGCAAGACCACCGAAATCATGGTGAGCTACGAGCCCGGGCTACACTATATCGCCGAATGGTGGAAACAGCTCTATGGCGAAAGCGAAGGCAAGCAGCATCTGGGACTATTCCCTGCATCGGTGCAGTTCACCACCGACCTGCACTCGTTGGGTCAGTACATTCAGGATGGGCAGCGCATGATGTTCGAAACAATTCTTTCGGTCGAAAAAGCCGGGGGTAATGTTTTTATTCCCCCCGATAACAACGACGCCGACGGCTTAAACTATCTGGCCGGTAAGAGTATGAATTTTGTAAATGCCACCGCCATGGAAGCCACGGCACAGGCGCATGTGGATGGCGGAGTACCCGTATTACGGCTCGAAATACCCGAAATTAATGCTTATCAAATTGGCTACCTGCTCTATATGTTCGAAGTGGCTTGTGCCATCAGTGGCTACATGCTGGGGGTGAACCCTTTCGATCAGCCGGGCGTAGAGGCATACAAAAAGAATATGTTCAGAATGCTGGGAAAGGAGTGAGGAATTTCGTTTCTTCTTCAAATCAGAGGTCTTTCCGGCTGTTTATCAACTTACTTATACTCGGGTACTTAATGTATTTACTTTTCGTTTTTTACCACGATTTTCGACGTAGTAATGCCGTCTCCAGTTTTACAATTTAAAATATAAGCCCCATTGTTCAGTGCTGATATATCAATGGGATCATAAGCATCGATACGTGTTGCCAAAACGAGCTTTCTGTCCGTACTATAAATTCTGATTTCGGTGTCACTTGTGTTGTTGCAGTAAATTAATGTAGAGCATGGATTTGGATAAATCCGAAACTCCGATTGTGTTTCAGAAATCGGGATTCCCGAAATAAAGTAATTCTGAGTAACATCCTGACCGCCCATATTGCTGCCCTGATTATTAATGATTGTGGTAACTTCAGAGCCATCAAGCTTCGACCTTTTTATATATCCGTTTTCTCGCTCTATCCAGTAAAGATATTCATCATCGAAATCAGTACTCATTGATCCCATCACCCCATTGCTGTTTACAAGCGATTGGAGATTGCCTCCATCGTAATCCATCACCTGTATTTCATCGTTGGTCCTGTCGGAGAAATAAATCTTCATATGTTTAACATCAAGCTCCAAATCGTATAGCGATGTTGTAGTTTCACGAATTGTTGTTTGTCCAGAACCATCTGTATAGGCTCGGTATGTATCCCCTGAATCCTGATCTGTCCAGAAAATGAACTGTCGACCAGGGTCAACCCCTAACCCTTGTATCAATCCTGTCCCCGTGACAAGAAGCTGTATATCGGAGCCGTCAATTTTGCAAGATTTGATATTGCCTACATAACTCTCTGTAAAGAATATCCTGTCGTTCAGATAGTCAAATTCTATTCGACCAATGGTAACTCCGTAATTCAGTATTTGAATTAATTCGGAACCATCGAAGTTTGCCGAATATACGCCCTGATTTCCCACTGCCCAATACACACGAAAATATTTATTGTCAACTGTAACTGTGCGCACCTGATAATAACCGGATGCGATTATTGTAATGTCCTCGCCATTAACGTCAGATCTGTATATATTCCCATTCGTGTAATCGCCCCAGAAGATGTAATCTTGCGAAACAGCTATTTTTGCGATTGCTAATACTATGAAAAGAAAAAGAAGCCTTGTCATTTCAGTTACAAATTAAATGTGTATTTTATTTTTTATAGAAGATTCCGCCATGTAAAGATAATGAATTTTAATTTTGTGAACAATACGTGGATCTATATGTTATTTCAAAGTGCATATATCTTACAGTTTAGGGTCGTTGATGTTGTTTTACAAACCTTGTACGGTAGGTGTTGTTTGGGTATTTAACCTCAAGAATATAAACTCCGGCATGCAATTCGCTGATATTGATTACCGGCAATACATCACCGTACATTACACACCGGCCGTTCAGGTCGAAAATACTGAAATATCCCTTTTCACGATCATCAATGCTGATGTTGAGCAAATTATTGGCAGGGTTGGGGAAAACATAAATCTGTTTTTGTGAGGCAATGGGTTCATTGGATGTGGTTTTGGGTGCGTAACGATGCTTCATGATTGTAGTATTCGCACCAACAACATACAAATGACCGGCAGGGGTTTCTGCAATAGCGTTAAGATCCTGATAGGTAAAACGAGGTATGGTTTCCCAGGTTTCTCCTGTATCAACCGACATTAAAAAAGCTCCGCTCATGCCTGCCACATATGCTGTGTCGCCTTCGTTAAACATGATGTCGTTGAACCAAACGCTTTGCGAAGAAATTCCCTCAACAAGCTGCCAGTTTACTCCTCCGTCATAGGTTTTTTTAATTACTGGAATTGCTGTGAATTCGCCTGTTTGGCTATTGAAGTTTTCGGCTATATAACCGCAAACAAATCCTGTGTCATTATTTATAAAAGCCACAGAATACAAACTGCTGTTATCATCAAAAACTCCCAAATCCTGCCATGTATTACCGCCATCAATGGTTTTTATAGTTGTATGATACGACCCTACAGCATAGCCAACTGTATCATTGGTGAAAAATATATCCTGCAGATAACTATTGGTTGTTGAGTTCTGTTCTGTCCAACTATGGCCTCCGTCGGTAGTTTTAAAAACGTGTCCGTTGGAGCCTGCTGCATACCCGATAAGCTCATTGGTAAAGAAAATACTTGTAATCAGAAAATTATTCATAAGCAGCACGGTTTCCCATGTCTCACCCCCGTCATCCGAAAGCATTACCTGACCGTAGTTGGTGCTGATTACTATGTTGTTTTCCCCAAGATATTCTACATCGGTAAAATCGAGATCATCATTGAATTTATCAAGTTCCCATGTGTTTCCTCCATCTGAAGTGCGTAACAGGTTCCCTCTGATACCAACTGCAATACCTGCATTATCGTCGTAGAATTCAACATTATAGAGCAGGCAATAATCTTCTGTGAGTTTGTCGGTCATCAATATCCACGATGCTCCGGAGTTATTCGACCGGTAAATTTCTCCCAGCATATTTGCAACAAATAATGTTCCTGTTGAGGTAGCGCATATCGCGTTAATCATCTGGTCGTTCGTGATGGCCTGCAACTCCCATGTTGTTCCCCCATCAATGGTAATGAAAATATCACCAAAGTCGTTTCCTACCCAGCCATGATTAGCATCTGTAAAAAAACATTTTGTTAAATACGACTCGGTGAAATTAATATCTTCTCCCACCGTTTGCGTAATCCAGTTATTTCCCCCATCGGTAGTTTTCATCATGGTTCCGAAAAAACCACAAGCGTAGCCTGTATTTTCATCAGTAAAAAACAAAGAACTCAGAAACTCAGATGAGCCCGTAGGTTTGGCTGTCCAGTTTGCTCCTTGGTTGGTGGTTTTGTACACATAACCTCCATCGCAACAAATATAACCGGTATTCTCGTTAACAAATTGCATAGCCCAAATGTTTTTATCCATGGTACTGAATGCAACACTCCACGAGTTACCACCATCAGTAGTTCGCAGAATTTTTCCATTCCGGCAGGCAATTAGTCCAACCATGGAATTAATAAAATGACCGGACATAAAATTCTCATCTTCATAGCCTGTTTCCATTATGGTCCATTCATTGCCTCCATCATCGGTATAATATAGATTTCCTTCATTTCCGAATGCAAATCCACTGTCTTCGCTAAGAAAAGACAGCGACATAATATAATCATCACCAAGGCTTCCAATTGAATACCACGACAATCCTCCGTTTGTCGTTTTAATTATATGCCCGGCTCCACCGGATGCATAGCCTGTTTGAGAATCAACAAAAATAATCGCATAGATCGATTCCCCTGTTGGTGTGGGATTTTGCCATACCCACTGCCCTGTAGAAGCATGGGTTAATAACAGCAACCCCCAAAGAATAAAGAAAAAAGTTTTCATCGGTGAAGTTTTTTGCAATTTAACCAAATTAGATTTAATATACAAAAAATATTTTAAAATAATGTCAAATAAACCCAATTATTGTGAAATTTTCTAATGTGCATTCTAATGCATTTATTAATAATTTGATTTTCAAGTCCTTTGTTTGAATATTTAGTTTACCTTTACCTATTCTCAAAATTCATTCTCAATAATACAATGAAAGAGTTAAAAATTGGTGGACTTACCATTCCCATACCTATTATTCAAGGTGGAATGGGTGTGGGTGTGTCGCTTTCGGGTTTGGCCGTTGCGGTAGCAAATCAGGGTGGCGTTGGTGTTATTTCGGCAGCCGGACTGGGTTTGATACATAGGAATAGTGCATTGGATTATGTGCAGGCCAATATCGAAGGACTTAAAATCGAAATTCAAAATGCAAAAGAAAAAACCAAAGGTATCATTGGTGTAAATATTATGGTGGCAATGACAAACTTTGCAGAACTGGCAAAGGCTGCTATCAAAGAAAAAGTGGACATTATTTTTTCGGGGGCCGGATTACCGCTTGAATTGCCCGGTTTTCTCAACACTGAAAGCACCACCAAACTGGTGCCTATTGTGTCGTCGGGGCGAGCTGCAAAAATTATATGCCAGAAATGGAAATCATCATACGATTATCTCCCCGATGCCTTTGTGGTTGAAGGTCCCAAAGCAGGAGGTCATCTGGGGTTTAAGAAAGATCAAATATATGATGATAATTATTCACTCGAAGAACTCATTCCCGAAGTGGTTAACGAGGTGGAAATATTCGAAGAACAATTTGAGAAGAAAATACCGGTAATTGCTGCCGGCGGAATCTATACAGGCAACGATATTTACGAAATCATGCGCAAAGGTGCCGGAGCCGTTCAATTGGGCAGCCGCTTTGTTACTACCAAAGAATGCGATGCTTCACCGATTTTTAAACAGTCGTATATCTGTGCAAACGAGGAAGATATGGAAATTATCGCCAGTCCGGTGGGTATGCCGGGCAGAGCCATCCTGAATGATTTTATAAAAAAAATAAACGAGGGACTGAAAACACCTGTATCGTGCCCTTACCACTGTATTAAAACCTGCAATGCCGAAACCAGCCCCTATTGTATTATGGCTGCGCTGTATAATGCCTATAAAGGCAATATGGACAAAGGTTATGCCTTTGCAGGAAGTAATGCTTTCAAAGCAAAAGAAATTACTACAGTCAAAGAGATTTTTAACGAACTAACCAACGATTTACAAACCTCAATCAACAGTGATGTAATTGTGGTTTAACACCACTCTGTAAAGACGCAATTTATTGCGTCTCATTCCCTAATCTAAACTCGTAACAACTGTATTCCTGTTTTCTCCTCCGACGTAAACCTCTCTGTTCATCATTTTGTGAATAATTATTCGTTGTAAACGGTTTTTTCCAAAAGTCTTTCTTATTTTTGTTGCCGTAATGGTTTCCGTCGGGTCAACCGGCGGATGAAAAGGGAACCGGGTGAAAATCCCAGACAGTACCCGCTGCTGTAAGCTCTTTAAAAAGCCGTTACCGATTATGCCACTGTCATGAATCAGGATCCACACCTGAGATGGGAAGGCCGGTAACGCAGAGTAAGTCAGAAGACCTGCCAATACACAATGTTTTTAAGGCTTTCGGGTATAAAAGCCAAGGACGGAATAAATTTCCCCCTGATGCCCAAAGACTTACAAACAGTAACACGTGGTGTAATGTTATGTAATGTTTTACTTAATGGATGGAACTATGAAAAGATTTGAATTTTTTGCAACAGCCGCGCTGCTTGCTATTTGTACCTGTGTACCGGTGAGCGCACAACAAAATGTCGATTTTGAAGAGCTTACACTTCAACCGGAAAGTCACTGGAACGGCTCCGACGGTTCGGGTATGTTTACGTCGGCAGGATGGAATTTTATCAACGTGTACGACGATGCCTATGAATCATGGCTGGGTTGGTCGTATACCAACGAAACCGACAACACCACCTACAACTGGCAAAATATGTACAGCAGTGCAGCCGGTGTTGGATTTATGAATTCCGAAAACTATGCCACCGCCTATGTAATGAGCGACTGGATGAACAATAATGAACCCATTCCCTGCGTGATTCAGCGAAGCGATAACCAGCCGGTTGCGCTGTTTGGAACATGGATTTGCCTTAACGCCAATGCCTCGCTCTACATGGCTGACAACGATTTCTACAGCAGTAACAATCACTATCTGAAACTGATTGTAAATGCCCACATGTCGGAAATGCTCCCGGCAATGACAACTCAGGAGTACATTCTGGCAGACTATCGTTTCGAAAACAACCTGTACGATTTCAAGTACGATTTCTGGCGTTTTATTGATCTGTCGTCACTGGGAAATGTCTATAAACTGGAGTTCCTGCTCGTTTCGGATGACATGGGTAGCTTTGGCATCAATACACCTGCGTATTTCTGTATTGATGATTTTAACTCGGAGTATTTTTTATCAAGCTTGCCCGAAATGTACGTCGAAACACCTGCGCTGATAACCATCAACGAAGGTGAATCGGTTGACCTGACTGTTCTTGCCGGTGGTGGAATACAACCTTACAACTTTGCGTGGCAGGGTGACCAAAGTCTGAGCTCGGTTTCGGGACAAACGGTAACCGCCAATCCGACCGAAACAACAACGTATTATGTGACGGTATCTGACGTTTTTGCATTATCACCCGGCCATAGCATCCAAAAGCAGATAACTGTCGTGGTAGATGGAGTAGGGGTTCATACTGCCGGATTCAGCACAGTTTCGGTATATCCCAACCCTTGCAGCGATTTTGTGAATATTGCCAACATTCCTTCAGGTTCCGGCATTAATGTTTACGACTTACAGGGACGCTGTGTGGTTTCAACGCTATCCACGGGCACTTTGGTTCAACTCCCGGTTTCGGAATTGGCTTCCGGAGTGTACCAGATCGAAATCCTTTCCAATGGCCAGCGCGATGTCCAAAAACTGATTATCCGCTAAAACATGCCTTGCTCCAAGCACATACTTATTATTGCGTTGCTTATGCTTACTGGATTATTGCAGGCTCAGGTGTATGACAACTACCCGAATGCGCTTGCAAACAACGATTCGCGTATCATGGCCTGGGCTACTCACTGCGATGTGGTGCGTGGTTACATTAATATTTCGGATCAGAACCAGACTTATACGAATGGCGATATTACCTCGAACCTTGCTTTTGCAGGAACGGCGCAGGATGCCTGCGGGGCTGCCAATGGCTTATCCACGGTAAGTCTTGGCGATGGCGGCATAGCAACAGTGCAATTTCAGAACCCCATACGCGATGGAGAAGGCTTCGATTTTGTGGTTTTCGAAAATGGATTTTTCAACCCGCCCGGCGAAACTTCGCTGGCTTTTATCGAACTGGCATTTGTGGAAGTCAGTTCCGATGGAATTCACTTTTTCAGGTTCAATACCGTTTCGGAAATGCCCTATCTGTTGCAAAACAACAGTTTTGCAGCCATCGACTGGACCTTGTTTTATGGTTTTGCCGGGGTTTACACACAACCCTACGGCGTGGCATTCGACCTGGCTGATCTGCCCGACGAAGCATTGATCAACAAACAACGTATTACCCACGTTAGGGTGATTGATGTAGTGGGCTGCATTCAGCCGGAATTTGCAAGTTACGATTCGCAAGGTAATATTGTAAACGACCCCTGGCCTACGCCGTTTCACACCGGTGGATTCGATATCGACGCTGTAGGGGTAATCAACGAAGCGCAGAATGCCATTGAAAACGACCAGAGTGTTGACTTCGAAATCTATCCCAATCCTTCATCCGGAATGGTTTATTTTCGCTCCGAAATGCCTTTACGGCAAATTCAGATAATCGATATCTACGGAAAAACTGTTTTTGTAGCGGAAGAAACAACTTGCATTAACACCGAAAATCTCAATCCCGGTTGTTATTGGTTGAAGGTTCAGCTTCAAAGTGGAACGTGTTTAACCCGTAAACTGATACAGTATTAAAAGCAGGGTATCCCATATTGTCCTAATCCTGATTTGCACTGCATCGCATGCATTTTCACAGGATGTATATTTCGACGATTCAGTTACCCTGCTGCCCGACGTTAATATTGCCGCTCAGCGTTCGGTATTCGAAAGCGGACTTAAAGTAACGCGTATCGATTCGCTGGTGTACGACAACAACCGTCAGTACAGTGTATCGGAGCTCATTGCCTGGAAAACCCCCGTATTCATAAAATCGTATGGGCGCGGCAGTATGGCCACAGCTTCGTTTCGGGGAACCGATCCGTCGCACACACAGCTTACATGGAACGGTGTACCACTCAATTCTCCCCTGCTGGGGATGGCCGATTTCAGCCAGATTCCCCTATCCATTGCTGATGGTATTGACCTGTATCACGGATCAGCTTCCTTGCTCTCGGGCTACCCTGCTATTGGAGGACGTATCGATTTATCGGGGAATCCGGTGTGGAATAAGGGCTTTGGACTCGATCTGATGTCGGCTGCAGGAAGTTTTCATACTTTTGATGAAGCTGCTGCGGCTACCTATTCTTCAAAAAAACTCAGTATTAAAAGCAGCCTTTGGTATTCGGCTTCGCGCAACGACTTTGAGTTTTACAACCGCGATATTTTAAACGGAGGCATACAGCAGCGCGAAAACGCAGCATGGCAACGTTACGGATTCATGGCAGATACATACCTTCGGCTTAAGGGTAATAATACGCTTTCACTGAAATTATGGACACAACAAGGCAGCCGCAGCATACCCCAACTTTCGACCAACGAGAGTGGCAGCCTCAACAACCTGAACCGGCAAACCGACAATGCCCTGCATGCCATCGTTTCGTATGACAGATTCACTAACCGTTCATCCTTGTCGCTGCAATCGGCGCTTTCGCAACAAAACACGGTATATACACTGCGGAATTACATTAGTGGAAGTGGTTACCTGAATGCGGTGAACAGTATCGGGAATGGTTTTTCGCTATATAATTTTGCGGATTACAAAATTGAATTTGGTAAGAAGTGGTTCCTGTCCACATTCATACAGTTCGATTTCCACCATGTGACATCTGACGAAAGTGTTTCATTACGGTATTACGATGTAAAACGCACCGAGTCATCAGCGTCGGTGGCTCTGCTTTACAAACCATTTTCATCCCTGAGTCTGGGTGTCTCACTGAGGCAGCAGTTGTCAGGGAGCAACTGGCTGAAACCCATGCCGGCTATTCAGGTGGAATACCGCCTGCTCCCGACCCTGGTGTGTAAAGCCAATGTTTCGCGGGTATTGCGCAGTCCTTCGTTAAACGATCTGTATTTTCAACCGGGAGGAAACCCGGACCTTCTCCCCGAAGAATCGCTGATGGCCGAGGCCGGGGTTCAATGGTCGTATAAGCATAAAAAATTTGATGTGATAGCCGATGTAACCGGTTTCCGCAGCAACATTATCAATTGGATTATGTGGAGGCCAACCCTGAGGGGTTACTGGACACCTGAGAACATTGCGAGTGTGCAAACATGTGGCATTGAGGCCGGATTAAAAGCCGGAATAAGGTCTGGAAAATACACGATTCAGATTAACACGGGCTATACCCTATCACAATCAGTGAATAAAACACATTCCGGTAATACGGAGGATCTGTCTTATGGCGCACAATTGCCTTATATTCCCGTGCATTCGGCCATGATG
>JAGOEF010000307.1 GCA_017997855.1 Bacteroidales bacterium | reverse complement strand
CCACCCAGAATACGCTCTGCGACTCGGCATCGTTCACAGGAACACCATTCATGGTAACATTGATCCGGCTTATGTCGGTGCCCCGGATACGCATGCTGGTATAGCCTATTCCATTGCCCGCGTCAGAAGACACCACCACCGAAGGTGTAGAACTCAGGAGGTAGGGAAGATCCTGTCCGAAATTTATACTGCTGATTTCCTGTTTATCCACGTTGGTAAAGGTGGAAGGTTCATTTTCTGCGGCCCTGGTAGCGCTGATGATGACCTCATCCTGCAGGATGGTTCGTTTTTCCAGTTCTATTGTCAGTGAAAGGTCTTTGTCCAGCTCTATTTCTTTGGTGAAATCGGAGTACCCTACATAAGTAACCTTTAGCGTGTACGAACCCTGTTTAATGTTTTTAAGGATAAATTCTCCCGATGGGTTGCTGACCGTACCGAGATATTGTCCTACGATGCCCACAGATGCTCCGCTCAGGGCCTGCCCGGAGTTTTTTTCGCGGACCGTGCCGGTGATGTTGTACTGTGCCCACCCATGAGCAGTGATAGTGAAAAGCAGCAACATGCTCCAGAAAACTTTTTTCATGATTTGTTTTTTTTCGTTAAAACCAGGATGGTTTAAGAGGCGACAGCCATCCGTTTATTTAACCCTTACTCCCTACGCCGGCATTACCCGGATCAGGTTCAGAGGGTGTGATCTCAGCCCGTTGGTTTAGGGCACCCCTTTTTGTACAGGCAAAAATACAATAAAAATCAAACCAGAATCTTTTTACTTGCATAAAATCGTAAATTTGTCATGATACTAAAACCGGTGACGAACCTTATTTAATGGTAAAATACTCTTATGAAAATACTTATCATCAACGGACCTAACCTTAACCTTCTAGGAATACGGGAAAAGGAAATCTATGGCGCCAAAAATTTTACCGGATTTTTTGATGAATTATGTGAACGATTTAAAAATGTGGAGCTGGAATACTTTCAAAGCAACATTGAAGGTGAAATAATTGACAAAATTCAGCAGGCCGGTTTTGCTTGCGATGGTATAGTATTGAATGCCGGTGGTTACACCCATACTTCCGTTGCTATTGCCGATGCCATAGCGGCCATACCTGCTCCTGTGGTGGAGGTGCATATTTCCAATATTTTTGCCCGGGAAGAATTTCGGAAAACTTCGCTGACAGCCGGTGTCTGTGCAGGACTGATTGCCGGCTTTGGCCTGGATTCTTACCGCCTGGCCATTGAATCTTTCTTTCAGTGAAATATCGCTGCTCCATGCAAAAAGACCTGATAAAAAATAACCTTCTTTTGCACCTGGTGGTCATTATTCTGGGATTTACCGCCATATTAGGTAAACTTATCCATTTACCTGCTGCCGACCTGGTGTGGTTTCGTATGCTGATAGCTTTTACGGCTTTGATTGTTTTTATTTTGATTTTTAAAAAGCCTCTGGTCTTGCCCATAAAAAACATAATGAAGCTGGCTGTGATAGGCGTGGTCATTGCGGCACACTGGATATGTTTTTTTCAGGCGATAAAAGTTTCTAATGTTTCTGTTACCCTGGGCTGCCTGTCGGTCACCACGCTGTTTACCAGTTTTTTGGAGCCGGCGATAAACCGCAAAAAAATTTCGTTGCTTGAAGTTATCATAGGGCTAATCATCATCCTCGGCATTTATATAATTTTCAGGTTTGAGACCAGGTATGTGGCGGGAATTATTTTCACCATTATTTGCGCCTTTCTGGCCAGTCTTTTCAGTGTGCTGAACAAAAAAATTGCGCTTCATTACCAGCCCGAAATAGCCACCTTTTATGAAATGCTCAGCGGTTTTGTGGTGGTAACTATTTACCTGTTGATTTCAAAAGGCAGCTTTTCTTTTGTCCTTATGCCGACCTCTAACGATTTGATTTTCTTACTGATACTGGGAATAGTTTGCACGGCTTTTGCTTTTTCTGCTACCGTTAAAATCATGCAAAAGCTCTCAGCCTACCAGGTAGTGCTGGCAATCAACCTGGAGCCCGTATATGGCATTATTGCAGCATATTTTATTTTCGGCGAGTCGGAGCAAATGACCACAGAGTTTTACATAGGTGCGGCCATAATTATTTTGTCGGTAGTGCTGTACACATTTATTAAAAACAGAAACAAACAGCAACCGGAATCATATGCTTAACAATGGCAGCGAGTCTGACGGACTGGCCCGGCTTTGTTAAGTCGCGTCTGGTTTTTACCTTTTAATACAGATCAATAAATTCATAGCCATTACCTGTCCATCCCATATACTTTAGAAAATCAGCAAAACTGATAATCAGCGAGGCGGTACTGTCGTTGGGATGAAAGCTGATTTTTGTTGCTTTTTGCAAATTTGTATCAATAAATACATGAACATGTTTGTCTGTATCGTGTATCAGTCCGAAAGCCGAAACAGAACCTGGTTTTAGGCCGAGATACCGTTGCATGCGCTGTTCTGATGCAAAAGTGAGTTTGCCTTGTTTCAACATTTTTTCAATATCATGGATAGCCAGGTTTTTGTCGCAATCGAAAATCACCAGGTAATGCCGGTTGCCTTTGTGGTTGCGGAAAAACAGGTTTTTGCAATGCTGTGCATCATGGCCGTACCAGTACTGTTTTGCTATTTCAATGGTAGGAGCAGGGGGATGTTCGAGGTATTCGAAGGGGATATTTAGTGTTTTCAAGGTTTCGTAAACCGCAGGATCACCGTTCATAAAGAATATTTTTTCGCAAAAATAGTCAACCTGGTTTTCATTTGCCACAATAAAACAATTTTGCAGGAGTTCAGTCAAATAAAATCCTTAATTTTGTTTTGATTTCTTTGTAATCCCTACTGTTATGAAAAAACTGTCATTCGCAATTGTTATCATGATCCTGAATTTTTCTGCCTACACCCAAAATACCACATTTGATACTATTTCCATCGAAAAAAGGTTTTTAAGCGCCAACCTGGATTATCAGGGAAAAAACCTCTCGTTGATGAAACTCGAAGACTTGTGCAAACCTTATGCTGATGCCAATGATGAACTGTTGCAGGCCAAGCGAAACAATAACCCTGCCTTGATTATGACTCTCGTAGGAGGAGTGCTTATTGG
>JAGOEF010000306.1 GCA_017997855.1 Bacteroidales bacterium | reverse complement strand
GGCCGATTACTACCACGCAGGTCTAAGCACCGAAATCAGGAGTCAGAAACAAGATGACCGGCAGCGAAATAAAACCCGAATTATGGTGTGCACCAATGCTTTTGGCATGGGCATCGACAAACCCGATGTTCGGTTTGTAATTCACATGGACCTGCCCGAATCGCCTGAGGCTTATTTCCAGGAAGCGGGACGCGCAGGCCGCGACGGAAAAGAATCGGTTTCGTACCTGCTTTACAGTCCGGCAGACCAGACAAGCACGAAGCAGCGTATCAGCCGTTCGTTTCCCGAAATTGAAGCCATTACCCGGGTTTACGAAGCCATGTGTAATTACTTTGAGTTGCCACTCGGGGCAGGAAAAAACATGACATTTGATTTCGACATGTTCGATTTTGCCAAGAAGTTTTCGATTGACGTAATTACCATTTTTAACAGTCTGAAAACCCTGCAACTCGAAGGTTATCTGGAATACAGCGATGCGTTAAGCAATCCGAGCCGCATATATTTCCCAATGAATCGTGACCAATTATATGATTTCCAGATATCCCAGCGCGATTACGATGGGTTCATTAAACTACTGCTGCGAAATTACACCGGAGTTTTTACTGATTTTGTTCATATCAGCGAAGATTATCTTGCAAAAAAGGCATCCACAACTACCGAAATTATTATTACTTACTTAAAAAACCTTCAGGTTCTCGGAGTGCTTAAATATATTCCGCGCAAAAACACACCGGTGGTAACCATGCTCTCGGAGCGGATTGAAGACAAAGCCCTTTTTATTGACAAGAAGCGTTACGATGAACAAAAAGAGCGTTATATCAGCCGCATGCAGGCCATGTTGCACTATGCCCAATCGAACAACAAATGCCGCAGCCTGATACTGCTCAATTACTTCGGACAATGTGAGGCTGAACGCTGTGGAAAATGCGATGTATGCCTGCGGCGAAACGAATTGTCGCTCAGCAAGTACGAATTCGACATCATTTTAAATCAGGTTAAATCGATTATTAAACAACAACCGGTGTATTTAAACGACCTGATTGACGAAACCGGTTACAGCGAGCATAAAGTAATCAAGGTCATACAGTGGTTGTTCGACAACGAAAAAATCAGGTACAATCAGGCGCAAAAACTGGAGTGGATATAAGTTGTGCACTTATTGTTTTTATTCACAAAGAACTATCCCAGATAAACAATCAATAAGCTTACTGCCACCACAAAAGATGCAACAAGAGTGGTTGCCATGACCTGACGTGTCCAATTTAGATAGTTTTAATTAAACTTTTTGCGGTGTTAAGTAGAGTATGTATAAGAACATCAAGTTCACTTTTCTCATACTTTTTCCTTGATATTTCGGCTACGCTCAATACAGGTAAAAAAGTATCAAAAAATCAAGACAAAAATATGCTTCCTCCCGCTCTAACCGTTTAATGAAAAAACTAACAAAGTAGTGTTTTGTCAGCGCAGGCCCTTCTCCTTAGGCCGACAAACCAAAGCGTCGAGAAGCAAACCTGAATCGGGTCTTCGGGTGGTTTGCTTCTCTCGCCCTTTGTTGTTTTTTCTATCAAACGGCTATTCACGCCCGGGTTGGCTCGCATTTTTGTCGTGGCCCGCCCACGTCGCTCTAACTCCAGTGACACAATAACTGGTTGTGTACCATGGGGGAAAGCATCACGATTGAAAACACGACACAAAAAATAAATATTTAGTCAGTGCGATAAATTTCACCTTTATAAATCAGTTCACATTGATTATCTGCCATTTACAACTACACTAATTTATTGAAGAACAAGTCAGGACTCATTGTTTTTATTCATCAGGAACTATCCCAGATAAACAATCAATAAGCTTAGTGCCACCACAAAAGTTGCAACAACAGTGGTTGCCCTGTTGCGGGGCGGAGCAAATGCCCATAAGATACGGTACGGAATAATTCCCGACAGACTGAGGATAAACAAACGGTGTGAGCCCGTATTTCCGGGTACATCGCTAAGGACTTCCTGCCATGTACACACAGCAAATGCTGTAAGTCCCCAGAATACATACAGCAAAATCTTCAGCGAACGACTAAATGTCACCGATTTTGAAACGGCATTAATTCGTGAGCCCAGCTTTTTGAAAAGGTGGTGAATTGCAAATCCCAGCAGTGCAACACCGGCAAAGCCAAGAACACAAATCAGCACACCTTTGTATCCCTCTTCACCTGTATATCCAATCATCCAAAATATGAGCCCGACCGATATGGGCACCAGCGTCAGCAACATGGTGTAGCGTTCCAGCGTGATGGCCATATTGTCGGATGCAATCAGGCGCCCCAGAGCAAAGCCGGTTCCGGCTACAAATGTTGCCGCAATACCAACATTACCGACATCAACAAGTGAAGACATAACAGTTAATGGGAAACCAAGTAGCATAACCACAACCACAATAATAGAAAACCCAAAAGACTTCTTACTGCCCGAGTAGCGCATGTGTAAATACCCGCAGCTTATCGATAGCATCAGTAAAAAAAACATACACAAAAACAAGGTCATCGGGGTGCTGAACATCGACGTGACGGTTTTGCCGGAATACGATGTTACAATTTGATAAGAAACTATACTCAGTAACATCGTCAAATCGTAAAACAACTGATCTTTCTTCAGGTTTAAACCGGCCAGCCACCGAAATACTGATTGAACTGCTTTATTCATAATTCATGGTTTTGGACATGGTAAAATTAATGAAATCATTCTATTTAATCCATCAAAGAATGGCGGGTATGTTAAAAAAAAGCCACGAAAGCAACATCAGGTACTGCTTTCGTGGCTAATCAAAGGAGTTTACAACTTACTTTTTCTCGATTTTACGCACCGTAATGCCTGTGGAAGTCTTAATCTTTACGACATACATGGCAGGTGGCAAATCGGTTATATCCAGTTGTTTAACAAATTCAGGGCTTACACCGGAGAATGACCATGTTGCCAGTTTTTTACCCAACACATCATACAATTCCATGTCGAGCGAATTCATATCCCAATTTTCGGTAGCAACAAATAACTGATTATTAAACGGATTGGGATAGAGAATGATTGACGGTTTGATAAGATCATCTGTGCAGCGA
>JAGOEF010000016.1 GCA_017997855.1 Bacteroidales bacterium | reverse complement strand
AACAGCAAACGAAACAAAGTGAATCTGTTTTGCAAACACCGAGATCAGCCTGTCGATAAATACAATAACTCCTACCAACAGCAACATCATCATGGCAAGCATAAATATGCTGTATTGCGAGAACCGTAAAATCCGCTCAGGGTCAATTTCGACCGATGAATTAATAATGAAGCTTTCGATGCGATTCCCGGTGAGCCACTGAATTGTAAAGATTACCACAGCCACCGATACGCTCAGGATAATTGTCGTCGATTTTTTAACCTTGTTAAATGAAGGGTTAAAATGACGGCAGAAAACACCAATCCAGACACTTAGCAGAATCAGGTTGAGACCCAGATCGCCAGGAGAAGGCAGCCAAAACGACTCGGCATAGTATTCAGGTGTAAATAGTTCCAGCAACGAAAAAGCAATCGGATAATGAAACTTCAGCATGAAAAACCGTAACAGAACCATGTCAGCAGCTAGTGCTGTTAAAATGAGCAGCGCATTAATATTCATTTTTATCAGATACACTGATAAAGATGCCAGAAACCAGGCGAATAAAAGAAATGCTGCAAAAAATACCACCGGCGGTAAAAAGGATACAGGATGCGAAGCTGCGGTTTCCTCAATATAGAACAGCGCAGATTTATCGTAATTTACAGCAATAAATCCCGGGTTGCTGAATTGTCGGTATTCACAGCCATCGGGGATGTTAAGTACGGGGTTAAATCCCTCATTCAGAAATTCATTTTTGTAGCTGTATTCGTGATAAACCAGAAATAAATACACATAAGTATAGTTATTGTACTTACTGATGCGTGACAGGTAGCTGCCGTCGGCCAGTTGAATGATTTGCCGGTCCGCGTTCAGACTATCGGCATGTAATGGGGCCGGAATACGGTTTGTCGACCATGCAATGAGTTGGGTGGAATCATAAACAAAAATGCCGGATTGCTTTGTGCGGAATAACTCTGTGTATCGGTAAAACACCACGGAATCGGGTTTTTCGGCAGTTGATTTTCTGATGAGTTCCTGAAACTCTTTATCAGCCCATTCAATTTCATCCGATAAGGTTTTTGAGATTGATTCTGCATTGATTCCCGCAGAATAATTGTCTTTTGAAAGGTATTGCAACAAGTGCGCGAGCATCAATGCAACAATAAATGCGACAAAAATGATTATTTGCTTTTTCATGCTGCGAATCATTACAAAACCTAATTATTGTGTAAAAATAGTAATTTGAAGCGAAATAATACTGTGTTTGCAAACCGGTTTCTATAAAATAAAAAACCCGGCTATACACCGGGCTTTCTGGTATGAAGTTAACGCTATTTTTTAATAATTGCCGATAATACTTTTTCTTTATCGAGTTTTTTTGTACAGAAAAACCAATCGTAGCAGGTAGTGTTCTCGTCTTTGCTTTCCATCCGTTCTTTTGCTACTCCACACGAACCCGCTGTTGGAACAATAACGTCATCACCGGGGCGCCAGTCGGCAGGTGTTGCCACGCTGAAGGCATCTGCTGTTTGTAATGCAATCACTACACGGTATAATTCATCAAAATTTCGGCCTAAACTGAGTGGGTAATAAATTATTGTTCTGATAATTCCCTTGGGATCAATCACAAAAACTGCCCTGACAGCCTTGGTGTTGCTTTCTCCCGGCATCATCATACCGTATTTCCCGGCTACTTCCATTGTGATGTCTTCGATGAGGGGAAATTTTACTTCCACATCTTTCATTCCTTTGTACTCGATTTTTTCTTTGATAGTCCTCAGCCAGGCAATATGACTGTAAAGACCATCGACCGAAAGCCCCACGAGCTTGCAATTGGCTTTGGCAAATTGATCCTCCATCGAGGCAAAGGTCATAAATTCGCTGGTACAAACCGGTGTGAAATCAGCAGGGTGGCTGAATAAAATTACCCAACTTCCGGCATAATCCGAAGGGAAATTTATGGGGCCCTGGGTGGTTACTGCTTTAAATTCAGGAGCCGGTTCACCAATACGCGGCATGCTAATCACTTTGTTTTCATCCATTTTTTTAAACTTTAATTGTTATTTCGAGATTAAGAATATTCGTCTGGTTAATAAACAACCTATTAACAGATAAAATGCATAAATGTTCTGTGAAAGTAACTAAGTGTTTAATATTATTCGGTCAGCGAAAAACTGCGAAAATTGCCACAATCATATTGTTGCAACTGATATATTCCGTGTTTTACCAGCTCATCTGCAACAACATCAAAGAAGGCCGTAACCCCATTGGGGTCATGGGTGTCGGCACTCAGGGTTAGTTTACCGCCATGTTGGTGTATGGTTTTTATCATTTCCCACGAGGGGTAGGGTTCGGTACCATGTTTTTTATACAGCGAACGGGTGTTAATTTCTGTCACAATGCCCGATGAGGCCAGCATAAGTGCAGCCTCGTGTTCCTGATCGGCATACCATGTTTCCTCTATTATTCCAGGATAACGCCGGTTTAAAAACATTTTAATTTTATCGGCATGACCGGTTATATCATACCCACCCCGGCTGACCATCTGATGAAGTGTATCGAAATATTGCTTTACCAATTCTGCGGCATTGTTGTTGAACAAACGATGAAATCCTTTTTGAAAACCTTCGTAACTGCCATCGATCTCCATGATGTCGTCGCAGTTATTTTTTTTAAGGAAATGTATGGAACTGATTACATAGTCAGGCTCGTATTTATTTACCATCGAGGCATCTGAAATACCGGGAATAAAATCTGCTTCAAATCCCAGATAAATCTGAATTCGCTGCCCCCATTTTTCTTTAAGCCGCCTGATTTCGTCACAATAATCACCCGCTTTTCCCGGCCGGATACACCAATCGAAATGTTCAAAACTAAGAGGAGCATGGTCGGAAAATCCATACACCATCAGGCCTGCAGCAATGGCAGGTTCCAGATAGTCTTCGGGAGCATGTGTGCCATCGCTATAGTTTGTATGGCTATGTAGGTTCGAAGGGAACAATTGTATTATTACATCTTAATAAACCTGCGGTACAACACCGATTCGGCTCCCTGAATTTTGAGGAGGTATGCCCCCGACTTTAGTCCATTTATATTAATTGGCTTTCCATCATAGATGAATTCATGACTTAATAAACGTCCATTCAAATCGGTAATCGACACAGCCCATGTTTCATTTGAGGTTAAACCGCTGATAAACAGCTCGTTGTTTGCTGGAACCGGATGTAAGCTAATGGCTTGTTCCAAATGCGTTGAGTTTACTGCCGTAGAACAGTTAATCGCATTTATCTGAAGCATTGCTGCGGCACTTTCGCAAGCCTGAGTCTCGATTTCCCAATCGTAAAAGTAGTAATAGTAACCTGTCGGATTTTGCGTGGCACTGCTGCGTTTTATGCTGCATACATTTGCAATGGTGTACGGAAAACTCAGATAGGACTGTTCATTAGTCCTGAACAGGTTGGGACTTCCCATTCCCACCAGTTGCAGGTCGTTGCCGGTAGGAACAGCCAGGTTAAGGTCTACACGGTTCACTCCGTTGGGGCAATAAACCGACAGCGTTTGCAGTGTGTTTAAAGAAGCATCACGCAGCGCAAACTGACGAACACCGGCCCCATCGGCGTTCACTTCCACCGACAAAATGGTAAAAGGAATGTATGCGTCAAAAACCAAATAATGTATATAGTCGGGGTTGCCGAAATATCCTCCGCCAAGATTACTCTGGTCTTCGCCCACATAATAGCTGGCAGTTTCGTCAAAGGTTTTAACCCAATACTGTGTATCATCCGGTATTGGCTGATGTTCCCACGTGTTACCCGTGTGCACAACATCGCTGCAATTGGGGTCGGCATACCAATGGGTATTTGGGTTACTGCCCGCCGTGAGTGTAAACAGCGAATCGATGCAAACAGTTGCTGTTTCTACCGCAGGAGCATTATCGAGCAATACAGTTATATAGTCCTCCTTCAGACAAGTATTGTTACCAAAACTATTCGTTACATAAAGACTTACAGTGAATGTTCCACTCTGATTGTACAGATGAAAAGGATGCTCAAAGTCTGATGTTCCTCCATCACCAAAATCCCAGTGATATGTTTCGGGATTATTTATCGACTGATTTTCGAACTGAACACGGCCATTACATGTGTTGGTATGGTCAGCTGTGAATGCTGCATAAGGAACTCCGTTTTCCTGAACACACTGCCATTCGATTTCGAAACCCTGAAGTGCGAGACCTACATCTGAACTGAAAACAATGGTTATTGAACCTCCCGAAGAAGTGATGCTTCCGGGGTTTCCGTTTGTATTGCAGTAATACGTGTTGTTAATCAGTGGTGCCGAAGTGCTGCTCCCGTCGTAAAAGGCGATGTAGTCGTAATCGCAGGAGCTGCCCGATCCGGGTTCTATGTCGAACTGATTTATGGTAAGCATTACCTGTGTTGCACCGGGAGGGCTGATGGTAAATGTCGAATAAGTATTGTCGTTATAAGGGTTCAAGGGTCCACCGGAATCATACAGGGTTCCCTGACAATGAGTGCTCGAAATCGATCCACTGGTTGGCATCAGGGTCAGACAGGGTAATTCTGAGTTGATTGAAATATAGTCCGTTTTAATTTCGGTATCGCTGCCACAAGTACCTCCATCTGCCAGCAGACTAACCGTAAAAGTACCCGCAGTGGTGTAGGTATGTTGCGGGTTTACTTCAGTACTGGTTGAACCATCTCCAAAATTCCATTCGAAAGTACTGCCGTTGATACTGTAGTTTAAAAATTTTACAGTAAAAGGAACATCGCAATTCTGGGTATAATCGGCAGTAAAATCAGCCACTACAGTGGGAACATATTCGCCACCCACACCAATTGCATAGAATGCATTGGTCACCTGTTCCACTTCTTCGGAGCATGCCCCGTAGTAGTCGATGGTTGCCTGAATTGCATAAAAGCGGGCATCCATGTAGTTGGATGTGTTTGTCAGGTAAACCGTTAACAATCTGAACGCAATATCAGCGGCGGCATCCATACCAAGGCCGGTTATTGAATAGTCGTGACCGAGGTCATTGGTTCCGCTGCCTCCTTCCGAAATCAGATAAAACCAATAACTCAGAGGTCCGCAGTTGCGGTGTACACCCCCATGATCGCCCGATTCGAAATACCAGTTTTCGCCATGATAGGTGTCAGGTAATCCGTATAATTTGGGGTCAGATACCGACCTGAAGGGATATGCAATATCTTCGCCAATGGTCCAGTCGGCGTAATCGGGTGCTGCATAAAATTCAATAACGGTTCCGAAAATATCACTGAACGCTTCGTTGAGTGCCCCCGACTCGTCCTGATAGTTAAGGGCTGCAGTATAGGAAGTAAGGCCGTGTGTAATTTCGTGTCCACAAATATCAACGGTTGTAAGCGGAGTGCGTGTTTCGTCTCCGTCCCCGTACGTCATGCATTCCCCGTTCCAGAATGCGTTTACATTGTTTGAATACCCTTGCTCAACAAGGTTGAAGTGAACATAACTATTCAGTTGAAATCCATAATTATCGATGCTGTTGCGACCGTGTACCTGATAATAATAATCGTAGGTTCTTTCGGTGGCGAAATGTGCATCGGTGGCAAACTGATCGAGTTGTGCATTAACATTGTTCCAGCTATTATCGCTGTCGGTAAAGTCGATGGCGCCCCCGTAGTTTGTTGTCAGCTGGCAGTTGTATGTGTTTATCCCGTCGCCACGACCTGATTCCCGCAAACGGTAAGTACTGCCGGTATAGTCGGTGGTAATGGTGCGGGTACCGCTATACGCTGTATAGGCTGTGCCCGGAACATCTGTGCTCAGCAGCCGGTTTTCGGTTCCAAGAACCTTGCCGCTTATGGCATCAATATATACCCATTGCCTGCTGTAAGGTTTCCAGGCATAAACATCAACTTTATAGGCTGCATGTAGTTGATTTGATTCGGGCCGGCCTCCCTTGGGATAGTAAACTTTTTCGGCAACGGGCAGTTTGTAGCTGGCGAATCCGGCTATCTGCATTTCGACAGGAAGCTCAAAAATAAATTGTTCTGCCTGTATGGCTCCAAGTGCCTTCTGTACGGCTTGTTCCGGCGATAATGAAAAACTTCCCTCAACATCCGGTTTCGATAGCAGGCATCCGTTCATCGAGCCGATTTTATTGTTTTTTGTATGAAAAATATACTGAGTATTTTCAATCGGAATGCCTTGATAGGTTTGACGGTACCGAAAATGAGTCATTCCAAGCTTATCGTTTACAGCATCAAGAAAAATAAGCCCTAACGCCTTGTCGCTGCTTATACTTTTAATCAGTTGTTCATATTTTGAGGCATCAATTTCTGACCCGGATTGAAAACTTACAAAAGCGGGAATATCACTGAACGAAACTTCGCGAACCATTCCGGCTCCTGCCAGATTCGTTTTGTGCTGAGCTGCCTGCGAAAACAGAAGTACTGGCATCATGGCCATTGCAATTATCAAAATTGTGTTTTTCATTTTTAGAATTTTAAAAAAGAAGCAAGATATACATTTTATAAATACGCGCTTTTCAATTTTATAGCATCATTTAAAAATTCAATAGTATTAGCATTGAAAGTGAGAGCCTGCAGACTGATATTTCCACAACCAGGATACCTATAAGGCAATGTTGCATTATCACTGCTGTTACACAACATTTTTGCATGTTCCCAATTCATACTATTTTTACCTCAAATCATTAAAACAAATTATCATATGGCAAAACGTACCATTGTAACCATGCCGGGCGACGGTATCGGCAAACCGGTTCTCGAAGAAACCCTGAGAGTACTGAAAGCAGCAGGCTTCGATGCAAATTATGTTCATGGCGATATTGGCTGGGAATTCTGGTGTAGCGAAGGAAACCCTCTTCCCGACAGAACACTGAAACTTCTCGAGGAACACAAAATCGGATTATTCGGAGCCATCACCTCAAAACCTAAGGACAAGGCCGCAGCTGAACTTGCCCCGGAACTGCAGGGTAAAGGCTTTACCTATTACAGTCCCATTGTTAGTATGCGTCAGCATTTTGATCTTGATATCTGCATGAGGCCATGCCAGACACTCAAAGGTAATCCGCTGAATTTTGTTCGCCGTGGTCAGGGAAATACTATCGAAGAACCCGAAGTTGATGTGATGATATTCCGCCAGAACACCGAAGGCCTCTATGGTGGTGTGGAATGGACCAATCCTCCCGATCTCGTTTACAACGGATTGATGAGTCACAAAAAATTCGTTGATAACTTTGCATGGTGTCCGCGCGAAGAACTCGCAGTTTCGACCCGTATTTTTACCAAAAAATATACCACACGCATCGTTAAAGCAGCTTTCGAATATGCCAAGAAACGTGGTTTTAAGAAAATAACCGTTAGCGAAAAACCCAACGTAATTCGTGAAACTTCGGGTATGATGCTCAAAATTGCTCAGGAAATGAGTAAAAAAGAGTATCCCGATATCTGGGTTGAAGATATCAATATTGATGCTACCATGATGTGGCTGACCAAAAACCCCGAAAACTACAACGTAATAGTTGCCGGAAACATGTTTGGTGATATTGTTTCTGATGGTTTTGCCGGTTTGATTGGCGGACTTGGTTTTGCTACCTCAGCTCAGTTTAATCCCGAAAGTGGTGTTGCGGTTTTTGAACCTACCCATGGCTCTGCTCCTAAATATGCCGACTACCCCGTTTCGATTGTTAATCCGTGTGCCATGATTCTGTCGGCAGTGATGATGCTCGAACACATTGGCGAAAACGAAATCGCAAACCGCATTCGTGCTGCTGTTGCGAAGGTTGTGGCCGAAGGTAAAGTGCGCGCCTACGATATGTTGAAGATGAAAGGTTCTCCCGATGTAATCAATCAGGGCGCAGCCTCAACAAAACAAATGGCCGATGCCATTATTGCTGCACTGTAAGCTAATACAAATATCTTTAATAACAGTAAAGGACGGTTTTTAACCGTCTTTTTTTTGCAAACTATGGTCAAAGCACCACAATTTTGCCACTTTGAATCATGCCCGATTCATCGGTAAGTAAATAGCTGTAAACCCCTTTTGTGGTGAAACTATAGCTGATTGTAACAACTCCGGCTGACACGGGAATGCTTTCGCATAGTCTGCCGGTGGCATCATATATTCGAAGCAGGGCTGCACTGCTGTTTACATAGCCTTCGAAACGGATTGTTCCATTGGTGGGATTGGGGTAACACAAGATGGGTTCGGGATGTTTTTCTTTGCTGTTTCCGGGACCTGTGGGCCAGCAATTTCCAGGTAAGTTTTCGTCGAGCCACGCAAGACGAATTGCTATCCATGCCTTGAGTGTATCGAGTTCGGCGGCGTATGTTTCTGCTACAGGATTCACTTCGGGAGCCGGTCCGCTGACGCCCAGGATGGGCCATTTCTGAAAGTGGCGTGCCTGAGCGTGTTGCACCAGTGCTCCAATACTGTCGATGCGGGCGAAAATGTACTCGTTACTGAGAATGGTTTGCCGATAGTTGGTGTATTGACATCGGAGTTCGTTGCAAAACGTGGTGTCTTGAAGCATTCTTACGTACCAGCCGCACGAATTGTTGTCGGGACCGCAGTCGTTTACGGTGTAAGCCCAACCTGAACCATCGGTGTTTTCGCAAAACCCGCAGCCCCACAGATTTTTCCAAGCCCAGTCGAAATCCCAGACAGGGCCTGCTTTTAGTTTACCCCCATTCGAGTTTTTGTCTTTGTAGAAGAATACACTCTTCTTAAATCCATCGTTATTACGCGACACTTCGTTTACGATGAAATAGTCGATAAACGATTGAACATCAAGGTATTTACGGTAGCCTGATTCTGCATTTGCGTAACTGTCGCTGTAAAGAGCTGTTTCAAGACTGTCAACATAGGCTGCAATATATTCTTTCTGTTCCGTTGTAATAACGTCGGGCTTTGGATACTCGAATACAAAATGTACATCGAGTTCCGGATGGTCGATGGGAGCGTAGTTCGACTCGAAGCTGTTAGAAGCATCCCAATAATTTTGCTGAAGAATATACCCTCCGGTCAGATCGTCTCCTGAATTTTCGTCGGGATCGAGTTTGGCAATATCAACCCGGTTGTTGTCGCGTTTTATTTTCTCACCAAAGAGATAAATTCCGCGGTATGTGCTATCGATAACCACTTCGCAAAGCATGGTTCTCGGGCTGTAATGTCCCATTTCGGCAAACATGGTAAATGCCAGTGTGTTTCTCATCAGCGAACGGTCGTTGTAGTTCGATAGCAATACCCAATCGCTTTCTTCGGGCATGCTAAGCAACGGAACGTTGTTGTTCTCACCGGTTGCTGTGCGGGTTTCGATTCCATACGGTGTCTGTGGATAGCCCGCCGATGAAGCACCCCGTATTTCGATGCCGATGTTGCCACTGTATATATTTGAGGCATCGCTCAGGTGGGTGATATTCCCGATTCCATTGTATTTTATGTCCATCAGGGCATCGATTTTTACATCGTTTACAATGGTTTGTCCCAGAGTATTTATCATTACTATGGGTAATTCGGAACTGTCGAGGCTTACTGTACCCATGTCTTCGATACAGAGTTGAAAACTACCTGTTCCTCCGCCATAACCCCAAACCTGAAAATAGAGTAATTCGCCGGCTGTAAGGTTGTATAGGTTCAGCATCGACTGATATCCTCCGCCACCGTCGTCGTCGCATCCCAGCGACGAAATACTCAGACAACTGTTGCCATGCCATGCCGCCAAACCGGTGTCGCCAAGACTTCCGGCCACGGTTCTGGCCATAATGTTTCCCGACGCAGGCACCTGCATAACAAACCAGACATCCTTACCCTGAAAATCGGCACAGCCCGGATTGATGCCGGAATTGCCTGCGTTTACATTTTGCGCAGGATAGCATTGCCCCGTATCTACTTCGATGGCAATGCAGGGGTGATTGCCATCGGTAGGTTCAGAACTGCATGAAGCCGATGCCGAAAAAACTTCGCCCGAAGCGGGATTCGGACCCGCCGAAAACATGAGTTCCCAGCCATTGTCATACAGCTGATAGGTATTTTCGTTTTCCCATTCTCCCGGCGTGTATTCCATCGATAACTCATCGCCCTGGCAAATACTGAAGCTTTGCGATGAAGCATAACCCGATGCGCTGAAGTTGCCCAGTATGCTTCCGTTAATCGAAACCTGAAGTGAGGCTCCGTTCCATCCATCACCGTAGCTGTCGTGCATGCTCAGCGTGTAGGTGCAACACTGGGCGTTCAGATTGGTAATAAAAGCACTTAAAGGGAATAGTATCAGCGCAAACAGACCTGCCTTAAATTGGGTGTTTATTTTTTCGTTTTGACGCATAAATCAGTAATCATCATTGTGAACTTAAAAAACAAATGTAGGCTTTTTAAAATAATAAATGTACCGCACTTTGCGATATCTTACAGGCTAATTAAAAGCTAACCAAATATGTAGAGAAAACATCTATTGGCTTCCGTCACCCAATTACTGCTTATTCAGTCATCAATTAGTTGTCCTTGTAAAGTAATCCATTTATTGTGAACGACATCAATAAATCGAATTGTTTCCCCCAGTAATAATAGCTTCTGCAGTATGCTAATTCAATTCCCAGGCCTAAATGGGATTTTATTGGAACAATAATTCCTGCTGCTATTGCAAGGGTATTCCCGGAGTAATTGTCCATTCCGGTACTATTATCTATAAACTGTACTGAATACCTGTGATACGCTTTAATGTAAGGGAATATTGTTGATGTTGCATTGCCGAAAGCTACTCCTAATTGCGGCCCCAGATAGATGTATGATTCGTTATTTGCTTTGTAATGAAGTCCTTGAAACCCGGTTTCAAAACCCATCATGAAATGATTAAAAATGAAGTGGTCGTATGATGTACTGAAATTGGTCTGAGCAATAAAATACCGCCCTGTCAACGTGGTTTGCGTACTGCTAAAACTCATACTACCACTAAGAATTCCTGAATTTTTGCTAACCGGATAATTCTGACCATGTACCAGCATTATACTGCACAAAGTCAAAACGATTAAAATTTGAATTGCTTTCATTGTATATATTATGTAAACACATTAAGATATTGACTTCAAAGATAAAAATATTCATAGTTTAATTAAGTAAAACGAAAAAAAATGTGTTTTGTAATTGTTTCTTCCACACAATAATTTTTGATTGGTTTTTTGGCTGTTTTGAAACGAAATACCATCAGTAATTTTTTTGTTTGAATATTCTTCAATGCTTCATTGTGCCGAAAAGGAACAATTCAGTATTTTTCTTGGTCATCGTAACTTAATAATGTAACTTGCGTGAAATTGAAATGTATGATACGCAAACCGGAACTTCATAAACATTCATCAGATGTTGCCCGTACCGACCGGTATATGGTGAAAGGTGAAACTACCCTAATGGCTGCGCTTGAATCGATGTACCGGGGGCGAAGTCGTACCGCACTGAAGAAAATGCTTTCTGCCGGTCAGGTCAGGCTCAACGATATCGTGGTGAAATTGCCCGATACAGCGGTAAATTCGGGCGACAGGATAGAAGCCGGAATGCGTGCTGCTCAGGCAGACAAAGTAACCACTAATTTTACGGTTGTTTTCGAGGACGAGTATCTATTGGTTATTGATAAAATGCCGGG
Organism: Bacteroidales bacterium; assembly: GCA_017997855.1. The sequence continues at coordinate 2,785 of JAGOEF010000016.1, read as the reverse complement.
GGTAAACACCATTGCCACCCACGAGGGAGATACCGGATCGTTGTATTATGCGCTCAATGCGCGTGCGAAGCGCGAAAATCATTCCGGTAAAATTTTCATCGTACACCGCCTCGACCGCGATACTTCAGGCTTACTTGTTTTTGCAAAGAGCTATCAGGTGAAACATGCCCTGCTCGAAAACTGGCACGATAAACAGCGTGTTTACACTGCCGTGGTGGAGGGCGTAGTTGAACCCGGCCCGAAAACCATCAGAACCTGGCTGCATGAAACCGATGATCTGAAAGTAATTTCATCAACCAAGGCCGGCAAGGGAAAAGAGGCGGTAACACATTACGAATCGGTGCAACATAACGAAAAATACAGCCTGCTAAAGGTAACATTGCAAACCGGTCGCAAAAACCAGATCAGGGTACACATGCAGGAACTGGGTCACCCTGTGGTTGGTGATAAAAAATACGGGGCCGCCACCGATCCCATAAAACGACTTTGTCTTCATGCCGGAATGATAGGTTTTGTACATCCGGTTACCCGTCAAAACCTTCGTTTCGAAATCGATGTTCCCGATGGTTTTTTCAAAATCACGAAACCATCAAAAAATCCTTAAGCCTTTTTTAACATCTCATTTATGGTTTTTAATTATATTTGAAAAAATTCTTTGCCTTATGAAAAAATTCTTTCTACTCTGTGTGCTGGCCTTCGGTGTTTTGATTGCCGGAGCGCAAACCGAAATTTCGCTGAAAGACATTTATCAGTCTGATAAATTTCAAGCCAATACTGTTGATGGCATCGTTTCGATGAAGAATGGCGAGAACTACACCAACTTCAATCTCGGCCGGAATGCCATTAATAAGTTCTCGTATAAAACCGGTCAGCAGGTTGAAACTATATTTCGAACTAAAGATTTTCCGGATGCAAAAATGGCCTGGATTTTCGATTATCAGTTTAATGCCGACGAAACAAAAATGCTGATAAGCACCAACTATGAGTCAATATACCGGCACTCGTTCAAAGCCGACTATTACATTTACACAATTGCCGACAAATCGTTGAAACCCTTGTCGCAAAACGGGGCACAGCAGCTGGCTTGTTTTTCGCCCGATGGTTCTAAAATTTCGTTTGTGCGTGATAACAATATTTTTATTTTCGATTTGACCACCGGCACCGAAAAAGCCATTACTACCGATGGCGAATGGAATCATATTATCAACGGCGCCCCCGACTGGGTGTACGAAGAGGAATTCTCGTTCAGCAAGGCTTACGATTGGTCGCCCGACAGCAAATGTATAGCCTATATGAAATTCGACGAATCGAAAGTAAAAATGTACAGCATCGACATGTACGAAAATCTATACCCCGAAAAATATGAATATAAATATCCCAAGGCAGGTGAAGAGAATTCAAAAGTGGATGTATATGTTTATAAAGTGGAGGATGGTACAACCCAGAAAATCGAAATTGCCAACCGTGGCGATGATTACATCCCCAGGATTCAGTGGACCAAAACCCCGGGCATGCTGTCGATTATCCTCATGAACCGCCTGCAGAACACCTGGAATCTTTTGTTTGCAAGTTCTAACAACGGGCGCAGCGAAGTAATGATTCAGCTGACCGACCCGAAATACATCGAAATTGTTGACGACCTTACGTTTCTCAACGATGGAAAACGCTTTCTGATGAGTCAGGAAACCGATGGCTACCGTCACCTGTATCTATACGATATCGGCGGTCGTCTGATCAATCAGATAACCAAAGGCGAATGGGAAGTTACCAAACTGTATGGCTACGACGAAAAAGCCAAAAAACTGTTTTATCAATCCTGCGAGACATCTCCGGTGAATCGTTGTGTTTATTCTGTGAATCTCGACGGCAGCGATAAAAAGCTGCTTACTCAGCCGGTGGGTACCAGCGAGGCCGAATTTAGTGCGAACTATACCTGTTTTATCAATACCTACAGCGATGCCAACACACCCTATGTTGTTAGCCTTCTTGGTGCCGATGGAAAACTTATCCGCGAAATCGAAAATAACGAAACTTTGAAAATCAGGATTGATGATACCTATAAGTTTTCGAAAAAGGAATTCTTTAGTTTTTCGACTTCCGAAGGTGTTCAGTTGAACGGCTGGATGATAAAACCACCCAAATTCAATCCAAAAAAGAAATATCCGGTGCTTATGTATGTGTATGGTGGACCGGGAATACAGACTGTTACCAACGATTGGGATTATCAGATGACCTGGTGGCAGATGATGGCGCAGAAGGGATACATTGTGGTTTCGGTTGATAACCGTGGAACAGGCGCACGGGGTAAGGCATTCAGACAGGTAACCTACGGACAACTCGGGAAATACGAGGTTCTCGATCAGATTGAGGCCGCAAAATACCTCGGGCAGCAAACCTATGTTGATCCGGCACGTATCGGGATGTTCGGCTGGAGCTATGGCGGATATATGACCGCTCTGTGTATGACAATAGGTGCTGATTATTTTAAATTAGGCGTATCGGTGGCACCCGTTACCAACTGGCGCTATTACGACAGTATTTATACCGAACGATATAATGGTATGCCTCAGGATAATGCCTCAGGTTATGACGACAATTCCCCTATTAACCATACTTCCAAAATGAAAGGTAAATTCCTCCTGGTTCATGGCATGGCCGACGACAATGTGCATTTTCAGAATTCAGCCGAACTGGTTAATAAACTCATCGATTCCGACAAACAGTTCGAAGTGCTGTATTATCCAAACCGGAATCATGGAATTTATGGCGGTAATACCCGGATGCA
>JAGOEF010000305.1 GCA_017997855.1 Bacteroidales bacterium | reverse complement strand
ATTGTATTGCTATGGAAAAGATTAAAGTAACCGTGGGACTGGGCAGTTGCGGAATTGCTGCCGGTGCCGGAAAAACATATCAGAAACTCACCGAATTGCAACAGCAGCCCGAATATTCGTTCGATCTTGCCAAAACCAGTTGCATTGGCATGTGTTTCAACGAACCCCTGGTAGAAATATCTGCAAAAAACGGCTCGTGGCTCTATGGAGGAGTCGACGAGAAACGTATTGTCGAAATCATGAAACACCACGAGGCGCATCAGGCTCCGCTCTCCGAGTATGTGGTATACAGCGAAAAGCTCGACACTCCGGGCAAAACCTATTTCGACGGTCAGGTGAAAATAGCCCTGCGCAATTGTGGCTATATCGACCCCGAAAGTATCGATGAGGCCGAAGCGCACCATGCCTATCAGGCTATGAAAAAAATTGTAGACGAAAAACTGTCTGCCGACCAGGTGATTCAGAAAGTTCTTGATTCCGGACTACGGGGCAGGGGAGGTGCAGGTTTCCCGACAGGTAAAAAATGGCAGTTTGCCAAGTCGTATTCAGGCGATGAAAAATACGTGATTTGCAACGCAGACGAAGGAGACCCCGGTGCTTTTATGGATCGCTCGTTGCTGGAGGGTGACCCGCATTCGGTACTCGAAGGAATGATAATCTGCGCCTACTCGGTGGGTGCAACCGGCGGGGTTATCTATTGCCGCGCCGAATATCCCCTGGCCATTGTAAGGCTGAATATTGCCATCGCGCAAGCCCGACAAAAAGGCTATCTCGGAAAAAATATTTTTGGTATCGAAGGATTCAATTTCGATATCTACGTAAAAGAAGGCGCCGGTGCTTTTGTGTGTGGAGAAGAAACTGCCCTGATTGCATCTATCGAAGGAAAGAGGGGTATGCCCAACAAGCGGCCTCCCTTCCCTGCTGAAGCCGGGCTTTGGGCAAAACCTACCAACATCAACAATGTGGAAACCTGGGCGAACATACCCTGGATTATCCTGAACGGCCCCGAAAAATATGCTGCCTATGGAACCGAAAAATCGAAAGGTACCAAGGTTTTTGCCCTGACCGGAAAAATTAAAAACGGTGGTCTGGTCGAAGTTCCCATGGGTATTACCGTAAACGAGATAATCTATAAACTTGGCGGTGGTATTATCGACGATAAAAAGTTTAAAGCCGTGCAGTTGGGCGGCCCTTCGGGTGGCTGTATCCCAGCGCATCTGGGTGAAACACTGATTGACTACGATTCGGTGCAGGCTACCGGAGCCATTATGGGTTCGGGCGGGATGGTGGTGATGGACGAAACTACCTGCATGGTGGATATCGCCCGTTTCTTCCTCGATTTTACCGTGAAGGAATCCTGCGGTAAATGCACCTTCTGCCGCATTGGTACCAAGCGTATGCTCGAAATTCTGGAACGCATTTGCGATGGCAACGGTCAGGATGGAGATATCGAAAAACTTGAGGAACTGGGGCGCCAGATTATCGAGAACTCGTTGTGCGGACTCGGGCAAACCGCTCCCAATCCCGTGCTGTCAACCATCAGATATTTCCGCAACGAATATGAAGCACATATCTACGATAAGAAATGTCCGGCCAAAGTGTGCAAAAAACTGATAACCTACATGGTGGATGAAGAAAAATGTACCGGGTGTACCATCTGCGCTGTGAAATGTCCCACCAAAGCCATTTCGGGTGAGAAGAAAAAAGTACATTTTGTGCATCAGGACTTATGTATCAAATGTGGTTCCTGTTTCACCAATTGCAACTTTGGTGCAATCAGCTTAGTTTAATCCAAATACCTGAAAATGATGAAAGTAACAATTAATAATATAGAGTTAGAAGCGCAGAAAGGCGACAGTATTTACGATGTAGCCAGGCGCAACAATATAGTTATCCCTACACTGTGTCACGATGAGCGACTGGCGCCTTATTCTTCGTGTTATGTGTGCGTTGTCGAAATCGAAGGCATGAAGAACCTTCAGCCCTCGTGTTCCACCCGTGTAAACGAAGGCATGAAGATACAAACCGAAAACGACAGGGTGCGCCGTGCCCGTAAAACAGCCCTTGATCTGCTGATGAGTAACCATTATGCCGATTGCGTGGGTCCGTGCAAGATTGCTTGTCCTGCGCATGTCGATGTTCAGGGTTATATCAGTCTGATCGAGAAGAAGCAGTATTCGGAAGCTATTGCACTGATAAAACAGAAGAATCCCTTGCCGGCAATCTGCGGTAGGGTATGCGTACGTCCTTGTGAATTCAATTGCCGGCGTAACCTTCTCGACGAAGGTTCAGGCGTTGGTGTCGATTACCTGAAACGCTATGCTGCTGATATTGACCTTAATTCTGACAATCGGTATAAACCCGAAACGGCACCATCGACAGGAAAGAAAATTGCGATTATCGGAGCAGGCCCTGGTGGACTTTCGGCTGCATATTGGTTGCAACAGAAAGGTCATCAGTGCGATATTTACGAAGCGATGCCAAAGCCCGGAGGATGGTTGCGCTACGGAATCCCTGAGTATCGCCTCCCGAATGATTTGCTCGATCAGGAAATAGAAACTATTACCGAATTGGGTGTAAATATTTTCTGTAACCAAAAGCTGGGTGAAAACCTGAGTTATGCCGATCTGAAAGGGAAATACGATAGTGTGATATTGACCATTGGCTCACAAAAAGGAACCCTTTTGGGCACCGAAGGCGAAGATGCCGAAGGGGTTTATTCGGGTATTGATTTTCTCCGTAACATGGAAGCCACTGGACAAAAAGCCGACTTCAGGGGCAAAACCGTTGTGGTTGTCGGTGGTGGTAATACGGCAATGGACTGCTGCCGTACTTCGATACGTTGTAAAGCCGAAAAAGTGTATGTAGTATATCGTCGTACCGAAAAGGAAATGCCTGCCAACCCTATCGAAATACACGAGTCGAAAATCGAGGGTGTCGAATATTTATTCCTTACTAATCCGGTAAAAGTGAATAAAACAAGCGATGGAAAACTCGAATCGGTGCGTTTGATTAAAATGGCGCTGGGTGAACCTGATGCTTCCGGCAGGCGCCGTCCGGTTGAGGTGCCCGGTAGTGAATTCGACCTGAGAACTGATTTTATACTTGCTGCT
>JAGOEF010000304.1 GCA_017997855.1 Bacteroidales bacterium | reverse complement strand
CCTGATGCCAATATAACGAAATACTTCAGCGTCGCCCGCATTCAGCGCAGCAGCTTTTAGCAACAAAACGCGGGCTTCCTCCATACGGTTCTGCGATCCATAGGCAATGCCCAGCGATTTGAGCACATCAAACTGATTGGAATTGACTTTGTAAGCTTTTTCGAGATAGAAAATTGCTGAATCAGCCATGTTCTTCGCACGATAATAATCACCCACGAACAAATACGGTTCAAACCGGTTCGGATTTATTCCGATTACTTTTTTCCAGTATTCCGTTTCGAATTCCGGATCGTTAACATTGGCCGTGAGCACCCCGATTGAATTCCCCCATACATCGGTGTTGTTGGGGTCAACCGCTATGGCTTTCAGATAATAACTAAACATCGTTTTGTAATCGCCATGCATAAAATAATAGCAATTACCCAGACGTATCAGCGATTCAGTGTATGTTGGGTATACCTCGAGTGCTTTCTCAAAATAGGGAATCGCTTCCCTGAATACCTGATTGCGTGCAGCAGTGTCGGTCATTTTCTCGGCAATACTGTACAGCTCGCTGGCATACGACGAATTGCCCTTGGCCGAGTTTACCGATATCTGTACATCGTGCCCGAAAAGAGTCAGATTGTCTTTCCAGTCAAAGTTACGAACCACGGTCTTTGCCGAAAAGGCCAGACAGATAATCAATACAACAGCCAGCGATATTTTCTTAAGCATAGCACTTTGCATCATCCGGGTTTTCAGAAAATAGGCCACCGCAATGCAGAACCCCAGCAGCGAAATATACACAAAACGCTCGCTCATAAAGGCGCCCACATTGATTATAAGGTTAGAGGTAATTGAAAGGGTGGCAATAAAAACCCAGATTGCAAATGCATAGACCGATTTCTTTTTCAACCCGATTACTGCAACAATACCCAGTCCCATATAAACAATCAGGGGAACGATGGCTCGCCAGTCGCTCCACCCGATAATCGGAATGTGATAGGGATAGTAATCCCAGGTAAGCGGATGTGGAAAAAACAGGAGCTTCAGATAAATGCCAAGTGTCATGAAAACGGTTGCATAGCGCTCGCCCACAGTGGCTTCCAGAAAAGGATTGTTCATAAGTTCGGGAACATCCGCACCCAAACTGTTGCCAACCACCGCAAAACGGGCGAGCAGATAAATTACCGATGCAGTTGCAATAGGAAGCATCAATCGCAGATATTGAGCCGGTTTTGCTTTGGCAAAGAAATACACGCTAAGTGGTATCACAAACAAAAAGGTCAGGGCAGTTTCTTTACTGAAAACAGCAGGTAAAAACCACAAAAACGAAAAAAACAGGTGTTTCGTTTTTGAGGTATCAATATACCTGAATGTTGATTTCCATGCCAATAACACAAATAAAAAGCAGAATATTTCGTCACGCCCTTTTATGTTGGCCACTGCATCGGTGTGCAACGGATGAACAGCAAACAGCAGGGATGCAATAAATGCCATTCCCAGATACCATTCTTTCTCGTTAGTTTCGGGAAAAAATCTGCGCAGCAACCTGAACAACACGATTACCGACAATGCATAAAACAAAAGGTTGAAAAAGTGACTGATGTGCGGATTGCCCTTGAAGATCTCCTGCTCTACCGCAAAGCTTATCATCGAAAACGGACGATAACGGCCACCTGCAACCGCTTGGCTTTCGTCGCCAAACATCCCGGCCATGGCGTCTTTGGTCATAATGTCACCAATACCTGCAAAGCCTTTTTGGGTGTAGGTATTTTTGTAGATAATCATTTTGTCGTCGAGGGCGTACTTGTTGGGCAAGGTGTTCAGGTACAAGGCTGCCGAAACGATTAGCAGAACATACAGGGGCTTCCGGTTGGGTTTCATACTGAAGTGTTTTTCGGTTTAAAAATACAAAAAACAGTTCACTATTTCATAAATCTGGCAATCAGAATCTCACACAGAATAAAAATAAGGGCTGCAATCACAAAGAATTTCCAAAGCATAATACCAAAACTTTGGCTTATTATCTGGTTCCTGAAATTGCTGCCACCGGGCTCAATAGTACTGACATTGTTGACTCCTGCGTCTTTCAGCATTTCGCAATATGCGCTGCTGGTCATCACTTCCTGCTTCGATTCGCTGCGTCAATAGTTCAACGAAATTGCCCCGATTTGTTTATCTCCGTCAGTTATACCGAAATGACCACTGTGATCGATTTCGGCAGGAATTGTGATTTTTACTCCACCGGGGATAATTCGAAAACCTGGAATAATATCAGTTACACTATCGCGTAAATGAAACACGGAGTTGTTGTTGCTTATCAATGTGTAAAGGTCAAAGCTGCTCTCACTTCCCATTACGTGGTATAAGGCTCCCGAAGCTCCTGAATATAATGCCATGTTGTAGAATAAGGGAACAAATACCGGATGTTTTATAAATCCTTCATTTTCCAAAATCAGAGGTACTGCACAATAGATTATTTTGCCCGACTCTAAAGGTTTCGAAGCAACAATTGCCCTGCCCCTTTCATCGTTTAAGGCAGCATCTGCCCCTGAATTAGAGAATAACTGCAGCGGATAGGCATAAGCATAGACCGGCAAATCAGGGTTTTGCTCCAGCTTACCAAATACTTCCCTGAAAAGATAATGCTTATAGTTTACAGCAGCAATCTTCTTTTTTGAGGTTTCAGCATATTGAATTACTCCAAAACCGGCCTCTTTCATCAGGTTGTTGTACGATTGAATGTCGATTTCTTTGCCCGGAATAAGCAACAGGCTGTGCCCCGTTTTCACATAGTCAATCAGTTGTGATGTCATACCCGATGAAATACTTTTTAACCCGTCGCAGATTAACAGTTTGTTTTGACGGAACTCACTACTGACTTCAGATCCCGAGCGTACCGCGTTGTATTTCATGTTTTCGGAATCGGTGCCGAAAAGTGCAGAAAGGTAGCGTTGACCGGCTGCGCCGTCATATATGTGCAAAATACGGGTTTCGGGCGTTAGCGTATAGTCGAAGTACAGGGTGTTGTCGAAAACAACCGGAAAATCTTCAGTCTCAATGCGACCGCGTATTACGCCAGGCACCGGATGTGTGTATGACATACCAAATGTTCCGGTTTCCATAGCATCG
>JAGOEF010000303.1 GCA_017997855.1 Bacteroidales bacterium | reverse complement strand
GCCGTTGCTGTATGGTGCGCTGAGCGACATGCCGCAGGTGGGAACGCAACATGCATATCTGGTAATAATTCCATGCTATTTGTATGTGTTGTTTTTTGCCCTGAAAGGGCATAGGATTGGTAAGGGCTAAGCGTATCTGAAACTTATCTATTCTTACGACCTCGCATCAACAGGCGGGTGATGGTAATGAGGATGAGCAAACCCGAAAGTACCAGCGACATACGCGCCAGATAGTCACCGTAACGTGTGTAGAAAGTAAGGGAGTGGTTAAGGTTTAGTTTGGCTCTGATGACGTCTTTTGTCCACCACTGGGTTTCGTGCGAAATATCGCCCCGCTGATTTACGAAACAACTGATGCCCGTGTTTGCTGAACGGGCGATGCTGCGGCGTGTTTCGATGGCCCTGAGCGAAGCAAAACTTTTGTGCTGACGATGCCCGGGTGTATTATCCCACCAGCCGTCGTTGGTGATAATACACATGAAGGCAGCCCCGTTTTTAACAAAGCCCGCAAAGAATTCGCCATAGGCCGATTCGTAGCAAATGGCAGCCGCAGTTTTTAAGCCATCGCTTTTGCGTACGAAAACACTGCGGTCGGGTTGGGTTCCATGGCTGCCCTGCATACCACCCAAATCGACGGCAAAATCGCCGAGAAAGCCAAGAAGTTTGGGATATGGCATCATTTCGACACCCGGAACCAGCTTGCTCTTGTGGTAGATTTGTATGTCGGGCGAGGTGTCGATAAGCAGCGAGGTGTTAAATAAATCAAAAAAGTGTTTTGTGGAGCCAAGGGGCATGGCGGTTTCGGATTTCCCATTGCCTTTTTCGTAGAAAATACGTGTGTTGGCACCAATGATAATATTGATATGGGGATACAGACTCAGGTACTGCCGCAGGTATTGAATGGTGGTTTCGTCGTTCATTTCGTCTTCCCACATACCGGTTGGCATGGCGGTTTCGGGGCCGATAACAAAATCGACCAGAGAGTCGGTTTTGGTGTTCATGAGAAACACCATATCAGAAATCTGATCGACCGCAGGCGTTTCGAATTTCTCGTTGTAGGGATCGATGTTGGGCTGAATGACCACTACATCGACCGGATCGGTTTTCTCGGTATAGGTGTAGTAACGAATGATGGAGTAAGCGAGAGGTATGGTTAGGAACAGGGCGATGGCAATGTATGCAGGCTTGAGCGCTTTTCGGTTTTCGCGAAACATCCATGTTTTTGCGATAACGAAAACCAGCACATTAAGCACCAGCACCCAAAGGCTGCCGCCCAGATGGCCTGTAAACTCGTACCATTGCACCAGCCGGATATTGTTCGAGAAGGCATTGCCCAAAATGAGCCAGGGCCACGAAATCTGGGAATTCATGAACAGGTATTCGAATGAAAGCCAAAACGAAACAAAGGCAATTAGTCCGACACGCATTCCGGCTTTACGCCACACCACCACAGCAAGCCAAAACACACAGGCCATAAACAGGGACAGGAAGAATATGGCAGCGGCTGCACCGAACAAGGTAGAGTGGTAAATCCAGTAGGTGCTTACGATATTCCATATCAGGAAACTGAGCCAGGCCCACATAAAAATGCCGGTAACCCGTTTTTTTTGTCCAATACGAACATCGTGATATTCAATAAGTAACAGTGGAACAAAGGCCAGTGCAGTAAGCAGTCCCAACCCCCATTGCGTCCAACCGGCGCAAAAGAGCAAAGCCGAAGCCAGGCAGAGCAGCAGTTTGTGATAAAATTTCAGTTTCATAGCCTTATGTTTTATTTACCAAATATACTCCGGTTAACACCGTGAAAATACCAAAAATTTGTAATAAAGAAATGGCTTCACCGTCGACAATGCCCCAAAAAACCGCGAACACCGGAATAATATAGGTTACCGAAGAAGCGAACAATGCGCCGGCCTTTTGTATGAGCATATTCATAAGAATCACTGCCAGCACCGAGCCTATCACTGCAAGTACAATCAGGTAAATCAGGTTAACTGTAAACTGAGGGTGCAGCAGGGTAGAATGTAAATCGGTTGTAAACAAGAGGATGGTTGAAACGGGCAATACAAACAGGTAGGCGAGTGCTGTGATTTCGAGACCCGACAAACCCGAGAGAAAATGCCTGACCTGATTCACATTGTAGCCATACATCAGTGTGGCAATAATAATGAGGAACTCGAATCCGCTAAACGAAAACAAATGCTGCACATCGCCCCTGATTACCAGCATAAAAGCGCCCAGTAATCCAATAAAAATACCCAGTGTTTTTGCTTTACGCACCTTTTGCCCGAACAACAGCAATCCGAAAATAAGTGCAAACAGCGGAGTGGTACTATTGAGCATACCTGCCAGGCTGCTATTGATGTGGGTTTGTGCAAAACTGAACAGGAATGCGGGAATTAGGTTGCCAATAAAAGCCACTACCATAATGGGCAATATGTTTCGCTTATTTATTTTTTTGAGGAACTTCAGGCCCAGCGGCAAGGTAATGAGCGATGCCACGAACATTCTGATGCCGGCTACCTGCACTGCCGAAAATGTTTCGAGGCCTTTCTTCATCAGGATAAACGATGCACCCCAGATGAAGCCGAGAAACAGCAGGCTTGCCCAGTTTTGGTATTTTTCGTTGCGAATGATAGAATTTTGGTATTATATTTGAATTGCGGCAAAATTATAAATTCCTGCGATGAAATTAACAAGGATTTTCGGTCTGTTTATATTATTATCGGCACTGTGTGTTGCCAATAAAAATAACGCACAGGTGCCGCGTTATATCAGAAACCTCATCAACCTCGACAGTATTGCGCAAAACATGGGTATGCCCGTGCTGATATCGAAAGAAGTGTATATTTTCCCGACACAAACGCGGCATGATTCAAAGTATCTGAAAATGTTACGCAATTTTATGAAAGTCTATCCGATTGCGCTGCAGATTAAAGAAGAATTCGTGCAGATAGAAGCGGACCTGAAGGTCATGAATCCGCGTCAGCAACGAAAGTATATGGATCTGAAAGACAAGGAACTGAAGCGCGATTACAAAAAGACGCTGATGAAACTCACCCTGAGCCAAAGCATTATGCTGGTAAAACTTATCGACCGCGAAACCGGAAATACATCGTAT
>JAGOEF010000302.1 GCA_017997855.1 Bacteroidales bacterium | reverse complement strand
ACTCTTCTTAAACTGATACAATGATTGTTAAAACCCGGGCCATTGTTCTGCACAAAACCCCCTACGGAGATTCAGCCTTTATTGTACAGCTTTTTACGGAGCAACTGGGCCGTCAGGCGGTAATTGTAAAGGGCAGTCGCTCGAGAAATTCAAAAGCACGTGCTGCTTTGTTTCAACCCTTGTCGCTGTTGGTTTGTGAATTCGATTTCCGTGAAAACCGCAATTTACATCAGTTGCGTGAGGTGCAGCTCGAAACTGCATACACCCAAATCTATGGAAGTATTACCCGGAGTAGTATCGCCTTGTTTTTTTGCGAAATGCTGATGCGATGCATAAAAGAAGAAGGACCCCAGGAAGAGTTATTTGTCTTTTTAAACCGGTTGGCTGTTCATCTTGATATAAGCAGCGAAAAAACGGCCAACCTTCCATTGCACTTTATGCTTCGCTTGTTGCCTTATCTTGGGTTTAAACCCGGCGAGAACCGCTCACCCGAAACGCCCTTTTTTAATATCCGCGAAGGAGTTTTCATACCTGTATATACAACCGATAGCGAAAGTCTGGATGAAAGGCTCTCGGCAAAGTTATTCCAGTTAATGCTTACCGATGAATCCACCTATCCGAATCTCGAAATGAACAGTACACAACGCGCTGAACTAACCCGCAAAATGTTGGACTATTTCGCAATGCATATTGCCGGATTCGGAAAAATGAAGTCACTTCCTGTATTACACGAAGTGCTTACTTCCGAAAGCCTGAATTAATTCACAATGATTTTATCGGAATAGCAGTATCTCCCAATTTTTAATAATTCGCTTTCACTATATTTGCGCCTTTATTATTGCAATGATTGCTCTGAATAATATCAGTTTAAGGTTTGGCAACTTCGAGTTGTTCAGTGATGTCGGCTTTATGGTGAACGAACGCGACAGGGTTGGATTGGTTGGAAAGAACGGTGCCGGAAAAACCACAATCCTGAAAATTTTGTGCGGACTCACAGCCCCGACAACAGGTACAGTAAGTGTTCCCGCCTCGGTGAGTCTGGGATATCTGCCACAGCATCTGCGCATTTACGATAATAGCCGCACCGTGTACGAAGAAGCCGCTACCGCATTTTCGGAGATAAAGGCACTGGAGCTTGAACTCGAAGCCTTGAACCATGAAGTTGCTGTTCGTACCGATTATCACTCTGACGATTATGCTAAGCTGCTCGAAAAACTTTCGCAGGTAAGCGACAGGTTTCACCTGCTGAGCACCGATAATATTGAATCGGGAATTACCCGAACATTAAAAGGGCTGGGATTCACCGACAGCGATATGGTACGAATGACCGGAGAATTCAGCGGTGGGTGGCGCATGCGTATCGAACTGGCTAAAATTTTGCTGCGTGCTCCCGATGTGTTGTTGCTTGACGAGCCTACCAATCATCTGGACATCATTGCCATTCAGTGGCTCGAAGAGTTTTTAAAGGAATACCGCGGAGCAGTGGTTCTCATTTCGCACGACAGAACGTTTCTTGATAATGTTACCCAGCGTACCATCGAAATATCGCTGGGCAGAATTTACGACTACAAGGTTCCTTACAGTAAGTTTGTTGGCCTGCGCGAAGAAAGGCTGATTCAGCAAAAAGCTACCTGGGAGAATCAGCAGAAGCTGATTGCCGAAACCGAGAAATTTATTGAACGCTTTCGCTATAAAGCATCAAAGGCGAATCAGGTGCAGTCGAGAATTAAACAACTAGAGAAAATTGAACCGGTAGTTTTCGACGAAATCGACACACGCAGTATCCATTTTCGGTTTCCGCCTGCACCGCGATCGGGGACTATCATTGTTGAGACGAGCGGATTGTCGAAGGCTTATGGCGACAATATAATTCTCGAAGACATTGATTTTGTGGCTGAGCGGGGTGATAAAATTGCGCTCGTTGGGAAGAATGGTGAAGGAAAAACAACATTTGCGCGAATCATTGCCGGGGTGCTCGATTATACGGGTAATTTAAAAGTCGGGCATAATGTTAACATTGGATATTACGCACAAAACCAGGAAGAGCTGCTCAACGAAGAAATCACTGTGTATGATACCCTCGATCAGGTTGCGGTGGGTGATGTAAGACAACGTCTGCGTGAAATTCTGGGCTCATTTTTATTTTCGGGAGAGGACATCGATAAAAAGGTAAAGGTGTTATCGGGTGGCGAAAAATCGAGGCTTGCGCTGGCACGTTTGATTCTGGAGCCCCGCAACCTGCTGATACTTGACGAGCCCACCAATCACCTCGATTTAAAATCGAAGGAAATATTGCAGGAGGCGCTCATCAGGTACGATGGTTCGCTTATTTTGGTGTCGCACGACCGATATTTCCTGAATGGACTTGTAAATAAAGTTTATGAGGTTAAAGGCCGAAAACTGAAAGAGGAAACGGGAGGCATCGATCACTATATTGCACGCTACCGGAAGCAGATTCTTCAACAACTTTCGCTGAGTCAGCCTGCGCCTGCCGTAAAAAACAGAGATACCTCAAACGATAGTAAACAGGAATATCTCGACAAAAAAGAGTACGACCGAAACTTACGCAGATTGCGCAAGGAAGTGGAGAATCACGAAAAGGCAATTTCGGAACTCGAAACAAGCATGGAATTGCTGGAACAAGAAATCAACAAAATGCATTCGGGTGAAAATATCGACGACAGGGTGTATGCCAATTATCAGGATGCGCGCCGGCAACTCGATCAGCAAATGCATCTTTGGGAAGTTGCCTGCGAAAAATTGCAGGAATTCGAAGCTAACACTTAAACTTTAAGCGTTTTTATCAACGCCGAAATAAGCTCCCCGGGTTTTAGGGGTTTGGTAATGTATTCATCGCAACCCGCATTTATACAGGTTTCCCTGTCGTTTTGCATGGCAAAGGCTGTTTGTGCAATTATCACTGTTGAGGGTTTATAATGCTTAATAATTCGGGTAGCTTCAAGTCCGTTTATACCCGGTATCTGCAAATCCATCAGAATTGCGTCGAAAGAATGTGTCTTTGCAAGATCAACGGCTTCGATGCCATTATCGGAATACACCACTTTGCCGAAATTGAAAGTTTTCAGTAATTCTTTCAGGTATTCCATGCTGTTTTTGTCATCTTCGAC
>JAGOEF010000301.1 GCA_017997855.1 Bacteroidales bacterium | reverse complement strand
AGCTCGCGCAGGAATATTTCATGATCGGAATAGAGGAATTTTTTAATAATCGGGAAAATGTTTTCGGAGCTTACACCGATTTTACCTTTTTTCGCTGCCATATTCTATCAGTTTAAATTAACAGGGCATGTTGTGGCAAAGCCTGTGCCAGCCACAGGGCAATGACAAAACGGCAGAAATCGTGATTTATTCCGACAAGAAGAGCATCAGCCCGAAGGTGATAAAGGCCAGCACCGCGGTAATTCCCAGAATATACCAGGCAATCTTTATATCGCGTTTTTTTCGCTTGATTTCGTAGGTACTCAACAGGGTGTTCAGCACCGAATACAGCCGCACATAGGTGTGGTCGTTTTTACGCACAAAGGCAATGGGATGGTTGGCACTGCTGGTGGCTTTCACATCCATATTGTCGTAACCCGAAAGAATAATCACCTCGGCATATTTGTCGATTTCCTTGATGATTGGAATAAGTTCCAGTCCCGAACGTGCACCACGGTCATCAGCGTTCAACACGTAATCGAGAATCACAATTTTCAGGTTGTTGCTGTTCTGGTCGCGTTTAAACTTGTTGAGAAATGCCTCACCCGAACTGAAAGTAAACAGGGTAAAGTTGAATTCAGGCTTAAACTGTTTTCTGAAAAAACTCAGATACAACAGGTCGTCATCCACAAAATAAAAGTCGATATGTCGTAGCGAACGCATTTAAAAATTTTTAGAAAATCCACGGTCTTTCAGCTTCTCCACGTGCTTATCCTTTTCGTAATTGATGGCTTTATTATAATCGATTTCCGACATAAAATACCATTTCCCGCTATTGTACTGGAATGCATCGAACGAGAAATCAGGTCCATAATACTGATAATGCCCTGTGAAACGTGGATTCGAAGGAGCCAGATGATCGATGACAATAATATCCTGTTTTTCGTTGTATCGTAAAATCATAGCAGCCATTTCGGCATACTCATAGAAAATTCTCCCCTTTTTTTCTTTACCAACCACCAGAATCTTTTCACCAAAAACGGGCAGGCCTTTTCGGTTGAAGGTAAGTACCTCGAGTACCTTACGGTTGATGATACGATCGGCACCATCCCAGCCAATCAGCACATAATAGGTGTTTTTGTTCCACTCTTTCTCAACAACCTCGTAATACAAAGCACCATACCATTCTTTATGACTCAGAAAACTGCGGTTGATACCTACCGTATCGTCGGAGTAATCGGTTAGCATAAAGGTGTTGAATTTATTATTCTTTTTGTATTGAAGATAGCCATAGTAGGTAAACCCGCCATTGTCCAAAAACACATTCCAGGTGTAAATGCGCAGGTTTTTGCCATGGGTGTCGAGCACTTTCAAAAATTTCACCGAGTCGAAATTCATTGTAAACGAACTCTCGTCATGCAGGAGCATATCCATGTAACTAATTACGTAGTTGTTAATCTGGAAGCGTTCTTTTTCGTCCTGACATACGGCAATATCGTTGAGCCATTTATTCACAGAATCGATTGCATATTGCATTTCGTGCGGCTTTTTCTGCCCGTAGGAATTAATTCCAACAACGAGAAGCAGGGCAATTATAACCGGATATTTCGAAATTACATTCATCGATTTTGTGTCTGCGCTAAATTAACATTAAGTATCGAATAAACTATATGCTCTAAACGGAATGAATAGAATTTTGTTGTTGCAAACTTATATTGTGTTTTATTTTCAAAATTCTATACCGGGTATCAATGCATTTATTCTGTCGATTTCGGATTTCAGGTATTCTTCGAATTTACTGTAGCTGGCGGCATTTTTGTTGAAAACCCTATGAGACAGGGCTTTATTGATATTTTCGACTTCGTTCGTCAAACGGATCGTTTCGGGAGTAAAAACCGAGTTGGCAAAGCGTTCCCAAATTATATCGGTTGCCGTTTGGTTAGGATGTACCCAGTCGCCGGCGTAAAAGCGGTAGTCTCTCAGTTCGTCAAGAATAATTTCGTAGGATGGAAAGTAATGGCAATTTGCAAATTTTGAGCACAACGCTTCTGCCGAAAGCAACAAAACAGCCTTGCTCAGGTTGTTTGCATGGGCTCCATCGCGAAGATGCCGCACCGGGCTTACAGTGAAAACAATCTGAATGCCGGGATTCAATTGCGAAAGTTGTGTTATCAGGTTCGACCACACATCAACAATTTCTGCCGTTTGTAAGCGCGTGCGGGTAAAAATTGTTGCGGGCTGTTTGTGGCAGTTGGCAACAATCTTCCCGGTGGAATTCAACGTATATACCCATGAGCTGCCAAAGGTAACGAGCAGTATGTTGCAATTTGAAAGCGCATCGTAACTTTCGGCCATACGCTGGTTCATTAAGCTCAGGCATTCCTGTTTGTCATGATGCGAAAAAATTCCATGAAAATCGTAAGAATAATAGAGGCCGTCAGCAAGGTTCAGGTCGTTTTCGGTATAACTGTGCCGGTATATTGCATTTTCGATGTGAGATGCAATTGAAATGGGATTATAAACTACGCCGGATGGGTTCGATAATATTTTAAATTTCAGCGACTTGAGATATCCCGCCATGCTTTCGGCAAAGCACGAGCCAATCGAAACGAAGCGGGTATTATATGTAGCCGAAAAATTGAAGTTTACCGGTTCGATGGGAGTGGTGAGTTTCATGGCATACCGGATATTTATATCAGAACAGGCTGTAGTAAGCCCAAACCCAGGGCAGAATGTACAGTATTGAATCGAGCCTGTCGAGCATTCCCCCATGTCCGGGCATGATATTCCCGAAATCTTTTATTTCGGCACTTCGTTTCAGCCACGAGGCCAGCAGGTCGCCGAATGTTCCAAAAATACTAACCAATAGGGGCAGAACCAATGCATCGCGCAGGCTGATGATGTCGAAAATAAACGAAGCACCAACCGAAAGCAGCAGCGTAAGCACAACGCCACCAACAAGCCCTTCTACCGACTTTTTGGGAGAGACCGAAGGAAACAGCCTGGTTTTACCGAAAGTACAACCGGTAAGATAGGCAAAACTGTCGTAAGCCCATATCAGAACAAAAATATATAATACCGGATATGCCGAATAGGTGGCATAACCCATCGCGTCAGGGGTGAAGCTCATATCGATGGCAAGCCAGAGTG
>JAGOEF010000300.1 GCA_017997855.1 Bacteroidales bacterium | reverse complement strand
CCTGCAGGCAGCCCTGGCAATGTTTTTTCTGTTGAAAGGAAGGTGGCTGCGTAAGGGCATTAACAAGGAGTATATAAAAGATGCTTTGAAATTTGGAGTGCCGCTGATACCACACGTTATCGGAGCCATCATTATTACCTATTCCGACCGGTTGTTTATCACTAACATGGTTTCCATTGCAGAGACTGGCCTTTATAGTGTAGGCTATAACGTCGGGATGATAGTATATCTGGTACAAAATTCATTTAATCAGGCATGGGTTCCATGGTTCTACGAAAAACTGAAGGGAGACCGACACAGTGACAAACGCAATATTGTAAAATTCACGTATCTCTACTATCTTGCCATGGGGCTTATGGTGGCTGCTGTAACACTCGGAACTCCCTGGTTTTTTGCTACTTTCCTCGGACAGAGTTATCAAAATGCCGTACAGTTTGTTTTTTGGATAGCCCTGGGCTTCGGTTTTAACGGTATGTATAAAATGGTGGTAAACTATATTTTCTATCTGAAAAAAACCTACATCATAAGCATAATGACTGTGGTGACTGCTGTTATCAATATATTACTGAATTATTTCTTCATTCGAAGTATGGGTGCAATCGGTGCAGCTAAAGCAACTGCCGTTTCGTTTTTTATTGAGTTTGTAGTTGTATGGATTATTAGTTCCCGGTTATATAAGATGCCATGGCTAATGCAAAAAGCGAAATGACCGGATTTCTGACATATCTGCCCACTTTAGCTTTTGTGCCTCACGAGGCATTTGCCCTTACTTTTCTTTTTGTGCTGATTCGGTATCAAAAGGACATTATTGCCCTTTTTGCCGACTTTGCAAAAATTAAAAGGTCATTTATCCTTCTTTCCGCAATAGCCGTATTAAGCATTATTAATTTTTTTGTCGGGTACTTTTTTTTCGAAACAGAATTGGATTTTCCTTATCCTGTTTTGATTTTAGCAACCTATATAATTGCAATGGTAATTAACCGAAAAGATCTTGAGGTAATATTTTGGCTTTCGGTTTTCGAAGGTTTTGTGGTTATTGCTGAATTTGCATCCGGAACAAATAGTTTTATTCCCGAGTATGCCCGTATGGGAAGCATCGATACCGATCTTCTTTACTTTTCACGTCCTATGGGATTAAGTTATAACAGCAGCATCGTGGCATATAAGCTGTTAATAGCCATATTGATTGCGGAGCACCTTAAACGAACCGGATGGATGTATCGCCTGGCTCAAGTTGTTTTATTTACCGGGATAGTATTGACTTTTTCTAGAACCATAATAGTAGTATTGTTGATTTATTTTGCATTGAGCTATGCTACCCGCTATATTGCCGGAATATCGGAGTTGCTGCAATTTAAAATTAAGGTTAAAAATTTTCTGTTTCTTTTCATTTTCACCGGTTTTCTTGCGGCAGGTATTTACTTCGCTGTTGCTAATTTTGGAACAATTAGCAACCAATTTACCCGTGGACGTGGAAATATCGAATTTTCAGGAAGAGAAATGATTTGGCCACAGTTTATCGGTTTTATACAGGAACATCCTTTCGCTGGCAACCATTCCGTTAAATTTTATGCTGATTATCATGGTGTTCCTGATGCAGCACATGCCCATAATTCGTTTTTACAAATTCTGGCAGATCAGGGCGTTTTTATTTTCGCTTTATACATGTTATTTATTGCATTGAACATCAACAAGCGAAATATATTTATTGTAATTGCCTTTATTATTTACAGCATAACACAATACGGAATTTTTTGGGGTATTTCGCTAATAGATATTGTTTTTATAGCTTTTTTATTGCGAAGCAGCCAGCTGATCCCGACTATTGAAAACAATGCAAAACCTTTGTCAATATGAGAATTGTTCTGGTAAATCATTATGCCGGATCACCTGAAACAGGAATGGAATTCAGACCATACTATATGGCTTCATTATGGCAGCAAGCGGGACATGAAGTTTTGGTTGTGGCGGCTTCATTCAGCCATTTGCGTTCGAAACAGCCGGTTTTGCACAGGCGTATTGAACAACAGCAACTCGAAGGTGTGAATTACATTTTTGTAAGAACAAATACATACCAGGGTAATGGGTTGGGTCGCATCCGAAATATGCTGAGCTTCACATGGGCCCTTCGCTTTTCTGCCGGAACGCAGATTCTTAAATTCCGCCCCGATATTATAATTGCCTCATCGACTTACCCTTACGAGATTTATCCTCTCCGGCGTTTATCGAAGAAGTCGAAGGCAAAGCTCATTTTCGAAGTACACGATTTGTGGCCACTGTCACCACAACTTTTGGGAGGGTATAGTAAATGGCATCCTTTTATTTTTTCGTTACAATTGGCCGAAAACTATGCGTGTAAACACTGCGATAAAGTGATCTCGTTATTGCCCTGCACAGTAGAGCATTTGCAGTCGCATGGGTTAGACGCTGTTAAATGGAATTATGTCCCCAATGGAATTATCCCCGATGAGGTAAATACCAATGTAGTGCTTCCCATGGAGCACACCAGCCTGTTTCACAAACTCAAATCAGAGGGTGCCGTATTGGTGGGTTATGCCGGGAGCATTGGAATTGCCAATAATATTAAGATGCTCGTCGAAACGCACCGGTTAATCAATAACGACAAGATTCATCTTATAATTACCGGTAAGGGACCCGAAAAAGAAAAAATCATTTCATCACTCACCGATGAAGATAAGCGTTTTATACACTTTCTGGATGCAGTTCCCAAAACCATGGTTGGCAGCTTGCTCCACCAAATGGATATTCTGGTTATGGTTTGGAATAAAAGTCCATTGTACCGCTATGGTGTTAGTGCCAATAAATTATTCGATTACATGATGGCTGCCCGACCGGTTGTACAGGCATTGGAGGCTGGAAACGATCCGGTAACGGAATCGGGTTGTGGCATTACGGTTGAACCTGATAACCGGGAAAAGCTTGCCGAAGCAATACATTCTCTCTGTAATCTTAGTCCTGAAGAGCGGTTGCAGATGGGTAAACTGGGGCAGGATTATGTTAGGCAAAATCACGATTACCGAAAACTTGCAGCACAGTGTCTCGAAATATTTAGTAGTTAGCTTATACCTGTTTGCGCATTTTTGCTTCCCGTTGCAAATCGAGATAAATT
>JAGOEF010000299.1 GCA_017997855.1 Bacteroidales bacterium | reverse complement strand
TCATACTGTGCGCGATGGTGCTTTCCGTTTGCACCGTTGTGGCACAAAACAAAATAGCCGGTAAAGTTACCGACCGGAACAATGCCCCATTGCCCGGGGCATCCATTACCCTGCCCGAACTGTTCAAAGGCACCATTGCCAACGAAAAGGGCGAGTTTGAACTCACCAACCTGCCAAACGGGAAAACCAAAGTGCAGTTCTCGTTTGTGGGCTATGCGTCCGACATAAAAACCGTATTCCTCAACAGCTCTTCGGTTGAGCTTAATGCTTCATTAAACGAATCGGTTATCGAGGCCGAAGAAATTGTGGTGTCGGGCGGATACCATTCAACCCAACACGAGAATGCGGTAAAAATCGATGTACTAAAGCTCAACCTGAAAGAAGTGTTGGCTTCGCCCAATTTCTCGGAAGTGCTTACCCGTGTGCCCGGTGTCGATATGATTTCGAAAGGGAGTGGCGTGTCGAAACCCGTCATCCGTGGCCTTTCGATGAACGACATTCTGGTGCTGAACAACAGTGTGCGGTACGAAAACTACCAGTATTCGAGCCACCACCCGCTGGGTATCGACGAGTTCGGGATCGACGATGTAGAAGTGATCAAAGGCCCGGCATCGCTGCTCTATGGTTCCGATGCTATTGGCGGCGTTATCAATTTCATCAAAGAGAAACCAGCCTCGCAGCACACCATTGCGGGCGATTACAACTTGCAGCTTTTCTCGAACACGCTGGGCGTAACTAATAACTTGGGCATAAAAGGGGCTTCGGATAAGTTCTTCGGGGGCATCAGGGCCGGGCATAAAAGCAATGCCGATTTTCTTCAGGGCGGCGGCGACTATGCGGCCAACACCCGTTTCAACGAATATTCGGTAAAGGCGAATGCTGGGTTTACAAGCAAAGCCGGGTTGTTTCAGGTGTTTTACGACTACAGTCAGCAGGAACTCGGGTTGGCCGAAGAAGAAGCCATTGAGGCAATTGCAGAGCGAGGCCGTGCTTGTGAGCTGTTCTACCAGCAGTTGAATACCCATCTGTTTTCGTCGCGAAACAAGCTTTATTTGGGGAAAACCAAGCTCGATGTGAATGCAGCTTACCAGAATACCACGCTGGCCCATTTTGGCGAGCCCGGTGAATATGAGCTCGAAATGGCACTGGGCACCACCACCTACGAGGCAAAAGTGTATTTGCCTTCCGACGAGAAATCGGAATACATTGTAGGTGTTCAGGGAATGAACCAGCAAAACGCCAACAGCAACAACCGGGAAACCTTGTTGCTGCCCAACGCGGCCACAAACAATTATTCGGCATTCGGACTTTTGCAACACACTTTTTTCGACAAGTTGAAATTGCAGGCCGGCGCCCGCTACGATTACCGAACGCTGGTTTCGGAAGAAGCGGGTGAGGCAACAACTACGGGTTACCGCCCGGCTGTGGAGAAAAACTTCGGAAGCTTTAGCGGATCGGCAGGGGCAACTTTTCACTTCTCGGACGAGCTGCTGGTACGGGCTAATTTTGCTTCGGCGTTTCGGTCGCCCAACCTGGCCGAACTCACTTCGAACGGCCCTCACGAAGCCATTTACGAAGTGGGCGATGGCTCGCTGGTTCCCGAAAAATCGTTCGAGGGTGATTTTGGGCTGCATTACCACAACGACAACCTGACCGTAGATTTGGCAGGTTTCTACAACCGTGTAGCCAACTACATCTACATTTCCCCAACAGGTAACGATACCCCTGAAGGATTGCCCATTTACCAATACATGCAAAACAATTCGGCGCTGTATGGTGGCGAAGCAGGAATCCACCTGCACCCGAAAGTGGTGGAATGGCTGCACCTTGAAGGAACTTTTTCATCGGTTACGGGCATTCAGCACAATGGCAACTTTTTGCCATTTATCCCGGCCAACAAAATCAACATGGAGGTGAGGGCCGAAAAGGAGAAGCTGCTTTTCCTTGACCAAGCCTTTGCATCCGTTCGTTCCACCACGGCCTTCGACCAAAACAACACCGCGCCCGACGAAACGGCCACACCCGGTTACATGCTGGTCGATGTAGCCATTGGCGGGAGCATCAAGGTGAAAAAGCAGTCGATTTCAATCATTGTAAGTGCCAACAACCTTTTCGACACAAAATACACCGACCACCTTTCGACATTGAAAGAGGTAGGTTTGCTGAACCCCGGGAGGAATATTGCGTTGACACTGAAAGTGCCGTTTGGAAGCAGAGGTCAGTTTAATTCTGGTAAATAATAAGATAATTCCAGTTAAAAGAGATTATGATAGTAGGCTAGTATTCTCCATTTTTGAAGAATACTAGCTTGTTTGTTATCATGATTTATCTTGATCAGACAATATTTATGATATTACCAGAGTCGTTGTAAAACGAATGGATGTCACATTCGTTACGCAGATCGGAATATCTTTCAATGCCAGTGCAGTGGCAAATACCCAATGACTTTGGTTTGTGCATTCTGAAATAATGAGAAATGTGCAAATATTGTTCAGTGGAGCCATTTTTCAGGTGAAATCCACCGATAATGGTTCCCAGTTGCAGATTGAATTGATTCATCGCTACTTCACAAATATTTGTGATTCCCCTGTGCGAGCATGCAGTAAGAATATTAACCTTATTATTGTTGTTAAACGCTAAAAACAATTCGTCCTCAAAACGATCGATAACCAACCCCATTCCATCATCGGTGTAAAAATTGTCGAAATTTGTATCTGCTTGATATTTAATGGGGATATTAGGCATTATGAAAATCTGTTCGTCGATTTGTTTCACCGTGTCGACGTAAACCAAACGATCTTCAAGTTTCTTTTCATCTTTCAGTGTGCCTATAAATTTGATTTTATCTTTTAATTTTAAATTGAAAAGGCCTTTTTTACAAAAGATTTTTGCTTTCTTGTTCGCTTCGAGAAAAGGATATAGCCCGCCTGTGTGGTCATAATGCCCATGCGATAAAACCAAAGCATCTACATCTTCTATGTTTATATTAAGCTTTTTTGCGTTTTGTAAAAATAAACTGCTTTGACCAGTATCGAAAATGATCTTGCTTTTATCTGTTTCAATATAAAACGATAAGCCATGTTCAGCGATCAGTCCACTTCTGTTTGCTAAATTTTCTATTAGTGTAACAAT
>JAGOEF010000298.1 GCA_017997855.1 Bacteroidales bacterium | reverse complement strand
AAACTGCCCCGATCACCACAAAAGGCTCACCAGGCCAGTGCTGTTTCAGGGCAGTTGAAAAGGCGTTAAAAGGAATTTAACCGCATTTATTTATCCTCTTTTTCGAACTTCATAAACAGGGTGGTGGTTTCGCCATCGGTGGTTTCGGTGTAGCGAAGCCATAATTCCGTTTTGGTCAGTTTTACGATCTCGTAATCACGGGTTTCTTCCAACGCAGTGATGCTGACGTTTTGTTTTTCATCGTCGAAGGACCATGTGATAAATTCGGTGCGGCTGAAGGGAAAACTCATTACGCTGACTGCAAAATAGAAATTGCCGTCGCCATCTTTTTCGAATGTAAGATTTACCTTGGTAACCGATATTTGTGTGGGGTCAATCTGAAATCCACCGGTAAGTGAATCAAGGTCAACATCACCCAGCATGGCGGCCATATCGTTCAGGTCGACAACGGTGTCGTTTACGCGGGTTTCTTCCAATACCCAGGTGCCGGTTATTCGCTGCATGGCACTGATTAATGTAAACGAAGGCCCTTCATCGTAGGTGGTACACGATGATAGCATAAGGGCAGCGGCTATCGTAAGAAGAACAACTTTTATTTTCATATTCAAAGTTAAAAAAGAGTAGAACAGAATTGGGCAAATTTACAATTAAACTGAATATGAATGTATGTCGGAAATTCAATAAATAAAAAAAGCCGGAACATTTTCGGTTTCGGCTTTCGGTAGTGCCCAGAACAAGACTCGAACTTGCACATCCTTAAGGACACCAGCCCCTCAAGCTGGCGTGTCTACCAATTTCACCATCTGGGCATTGAGGGTGCAAATTTAAATCATTTTTTTTATGCTGCAACTAAAAAAATAATTTTAATGCGACATTTCTATAAATTGAGTAAGTCGTTCCAACGCAGCATCGAGAATGGGAGCGGGGTGGGCAATATTGAACCTGACATAGGGCTTCCATGTGCTGTCGAAATGTATGCCGGGCACTACGGCGAGTTGTTGTTTCTCGTACAAATCGCAGGCAAACTCAAATCCATCATCGAAGGTTTCGGGCAACAGGCTGCATAAAAAAATGCCACCACCTGCCGATACGGGCGTAAAACCAAGCTGACATACCGACCCGTAAAAACGGGCAAAATTTGCGGCTACGGCTGCACGTGTTTCATCGAGATAGCTATCGGCACCGGCACGGTTTTCCAGAAACAGACTCATGGCACGCTGTAATGGCATAGGCGACGACAAGCCGGTATAGTCGTGCACCGAAGCGAGCTCAGCGATTATGGGTTCGGGCGCTATCAGGTAGCCAAGCCGCCATCCGGTAATCGAAAATTGCTTCGAAAAACTGTCGGCAAACAAAACATACTGCGACAGCCGTTGATAGGGAATATAAGGTACATCATTATAATACAGGTACTTGTAAACCAAATCTACCACCAGATAAATATGGTTTTCTTCGCAATAATTGCAAATTGCATCGAGCTCGGTTTTCGAAAATACCCTGCCCAACGGATTCCCGGGTGTAGCCAGAAAAATCAGATTAATTTGTTCATCTTTCACCTGTTGTTCAAATTCCGGGAGGTCGAACGAGAAACCATCGCCATATCGGTACACCGAAAAAGAGTTCCCAAAAATGGCCGGTAATTCGCGATAGCTTTCGTACACCGGGGCAAACGACAGTACATTGAGCCGGTGGTTTAGCTTTTTGTACAACCATGTATATATCAGCGATATGGCTTCGGTGCCTCCATTGGTAATCATGATATTTTCGGTTGCAATGGTGTTGCAACGGCACGCTTCGGCAGCCTGTGCTCTCAATGCATGAAGTCCAAGTCCGGGGGCGTATTGGTGGGCATCGGAGGTGGCGGTTTCGGCAAGGTGTTGCAGCAAGGCTTCGGGAGGCCTGAAACCCGGTAAGCCCTGTGCCAGATTGATACCACCATGTTGTTTCACCATATTGCTGAAATAGCTGATCAGCGAAGTATCGGGTAATTTTCTCATTGCAGTGTATTGATAAAATAAATCCCGCCGAAGATACCTGTTTTAGGATATTTTCCGGCGGGATTTCAGAAAAAAAATCAAAAATGTTTAGTGCTTGCAGCCTTCCTTTTTATCGGCATGACCCTTGCAGCCACCAGCTTTTTCGTCGTGACCGGCACAGCATGATTTGCCTTCTTTACCCTTGCAGCATCCTTCATTTTTACCGCTGCACTTGCATTCTGCTACTTTCGATGTTTCCAGATAGTAGAATACATCTTTTTCGTGGTGGGTTTCAACCGATTCCTCTTCGGTTTTACGGAAGGTTCCACTGACCATAACATGCTTACCTGCCAGCGTTTTGTCAAATGTTCCCAGCGAATCGGTAGCCTTGGCCACAAGGTAATTTTCGTCGTCTTCGTTAACTGCCACAAACAGATTTTTACCCGAATGTTCGCAAACATGCGTGGCAATACCGCAAGCCGAAATCTCTTTGTCGACAAACGAATCGGGATTCAGTAACAGCGAATCCAGATTCACCATGTTTTCGGGACACTTGCAGCTTGTTTTGGTTGTGTCGTTGCCATCGCAGCATTTGTCATCGGTTTTTTTGTTGTTACAGCATGCCGATACCAGAATGGCCGCAACTAAAATTACAAATAGATGTTTCATAGTTTAGATTTATTTAGTGATACATATTTATTCATCGTCGCTTTGAAGCTGAATGCACTTATCGCTTTTTTCGATGCTCAGTGGCTCCATATACCATTCTATTTCGTTTTTTTCGAACAGTGAAACATCGTTGACTCCGGTTTCGAAGTTCAGCCCGTGCAGTTTTCCGGAACGGGCCAATTTTTTCGGAATACAAATATCGACCATTTCGCTTTGCTTTATATCGGTGAAACCACTTTCCATCATAATGCGAAAGCTCACTTCGACCGGATAATCGTTGGTATTTTTGATTTTAATCCTCAGGTTTATGGGCGATGTTTTATCGAACATCTTTTCGTGGGCATATTTGTACAAAATAATTACACCGTCAAGCGTTTTATACTCGGTGCGGTATCCCCATTGCGCCTTTAAAGCAACACCGAATATCACAGTAAGGACAAAAAGCAGAATCAGTCTTTTCATTTTCCGTTTTTTTCAGGTTTATTGATACTTCCAATAAACAAAATTGCGCCTGAATTATTGTCTTTTATCAGGTATAAAA
>JAGOEF010000297.1 GCA_017997855.1 Bacteroidales bacterium | reverse complement strand
GGCCGCTCAGCACACGTAAATGCCTGCTTTGCAAGGCAACATGAACATTGTAAGCGTAAGAATAATTTTGACTGAATATTGGGGATTTATCGGTAATACGAATCTCAGGCCGGGTCGAGAATATGTTCCCGCCAGTGTAAAAACCCGAATAATTTGGTTCGAAACTAATATACTGTCCCGCAACAATAATCGGGGTTCCCCTGTAATCGTAACCCAATGTGTCGGGAACGATGGGTGTTGGTCGTAATCCCTGCGAAAGTGCCAGCTTTTCCCAAATGTCAGGGTCGGGATTAAAACGCAATGCAAAAGCCGGATATTGCAATTTATTCAGATACATTTTAGTTATTGCTTTCTGACTTTCGGTTGGAATCGTTGAATTCTCCACTCCGTCGTTCACCGAATTGGCTGTAAGCACTTCATTCGCCGGTTGATTAATTTCAACATTCCTATTACCGGTGGTATTTTCAGAATTATTTTCTGCAACAACCGACTCAACCGATACGAAGATCTGGTTTTGTGTTGTCTGACCTACAGGTTTTTGTTGCGAAGAAGCGGTAAACTGATTGTTCACCACCGGAACAATTATACCGGGTTGAACATTCATTAAAATTTCGGGGATAGCATTTCGTAAGGCGTCGTTTGAGGCAGCTCTATCGGTAACAAGGTTCTGAGAAGTTTCGTCTTTTGACTTACCGGAACCGAAAACACCCGACAACCATAAACCTGATCCGGCAACTGTGAGGGCTGCCACCAGATAATACACATTTATAGAATAGGGATTAAAAAACCAAAACCTATACCAGGCCAATCTTGCATTAACAGCAGACCAGATTGAGGAACCCGGTGCCTGCTGGTAACCTGTAAATGACTTTTTGTAGATGTAGGAAATTTTAGCCGGCAATACGCCCTGCTGCACTTTGTACCAAACTTTCGACGATGGTTTTACCTCATAATTGGCAAACGAATCCTGAAACAAACCGTCGATATTTTTATTTATTTCATTCATATATCACGGCATTTCGTTCTTTACTCAGCTGGGTCAGTTTATCCTGTAAAAATATTCTGGCACGATAATACTGCGATTTCGAGGTTCCCTGTTCAATACCCAGCATTTCTGATATCTCTTTGTGTTTCATCCCTTCGATGGCATGCAGGTTAAATATCAAACGATAGCCATCGGGTAAACTATTCATTGCCCAAAGCAG
Organism: Bacteroidales bacterium; assembly: GCA_017997855.1. The sequence continues at coordinate 1,987 of JAGOEF010000297.1, read as the reverse complement.
TTCTTCGCGTGTGAAATCGCTTCTAATATCAGCAGACGCGCTGTCGTCGGCCCTTAACTCAGCAATTTCATCGTAATCTTTCTGAAACAAATACTTCATGTTCTTCCTATAATGCGAAATAGCCGTATTAATTAGTATGGTTTTCATCCAGGACTCGAAAGACCCGGTGTCTTCCCACAAATTAATCCTTGTAAAAATACGCACAAATGCCTCCTGCAACACATCTTCGGCGTCGGCCCTGTTCTTCCCGTAACGCATGGCAATACCCATTAATACAGGCGAGTATTTATCGTACAATAATTTCTGCGCCCGTTTATCCATGCGACGGCAGCCGGCGATAATATCAAGTAAGTCTGGCATATTGTGCGATTACATAACTATCGAATTCGAAAAAAGGTTGCATCAGCCATAATGCAAATATAACATTTTGATTTGCGCAACAGGTTTTATATTTTTGAAATAATTATTGAATACCATGGATGTACTCGATTGGGCAGAGTTAAAGTTGGAAATAAAATATTGCACAAAATGCCGTTTGTGCGAAACGCGAAAGAACACAGTTTTTGGAATGGGTAATCCATCCGCAGGAGTTCTTATAATCGGCGAAGGCCCCGGGCAACAGGAAGATGAGCAGGGATTGCCTTTTGTTGGCCGGTCGGGTCAGCTGCTCGATAAAATACTGGAAGCCTGTGGATTCAACCGAAACGAGCACGTTTTTATCGGAAATATTGTCAAGTGCCGCCCACCCGAGAATAGAGATCCAAAACCCGATGAGAGAGAGGCTTGCATTGGCTATCTGCTCAAGCAAATCGATTTCATGCAGCCCAAAATTATTGTTCTGTTGCAGAACTGCCCTTCAGGGTCTTATTGACCCGCAGCTGAGTATTACCCGGTTACGTGGAACATGGTTAGAATGGAATGGGATTCAGGTGTTGCCGACCTACCACCCATCGGCCTTGCTGCGTAATCCAAACTTAAAAAAAGATGCATGGGATGATTTCCGAAAGCTTGTAGCCAAATACATAGAATTAATCGCCCCTGATTTTCGTCCGCCATATTATGATAAACCAAAATAAATCAGGCTTTTGCCAACACGGCAACACTAAGCTTCAGACCAGCCACCTGCAACAGGGTTTCGGCTACTGCTTCGAGCGTTGAACCGGTTGTTATCACATCGTCGACCAACAGAACATGTTTGTTCTCCAATGAATGGACATCGGGAACAGCAAACTTACCAGATACATTTTTCCAACGCTCCTCCCGGGTTTTTCGGGTTTGAGTCTGGGTTGCTTCTGTTCTTACGATAGCTCCGTCAAAAAGTGGAATACCGGTTACCTCGCTAATCCCCTGACCTATCATTGCGCTTTGATTATAACCGCGTTGTTTCAAGCGGCTGGTATGCAAGGGAACAGGTACTATAAAATCGATGGCTGTAAAATATGGAGATTCATTAATTCGGGCTCCCAATTCTCTGCCAAGCAATACTCCAATCTCAGGTTTATTGCTATACTTTAACCTGTGCAACAACTTCCGGTAACGGCTTCCTTTGGCAAAATAAAACAAGGCTGTGGCCATTTCGACCCGCACCTTACCCCAGAATAACTGACTCACAGGGTTCTCGTAATTGGTGTGATAGGTAGTAAATGGCATATCGGCCATACACTTCAAACATATAATCTTTTCACCGGTCACGAGCGATTTCCGACATATCTCGCACACGTCAGGGTAGAACAAATACACAAAATCGCCTAGCCATTTTTTAATATTTTTCAAAAATATTTTCATCCCTGTAAAGCTAATAAACGCAACGAAAAATCCAAAGTTTTATAGAAATGCCCGAAATAATTTTTCATGTATTTATGGAAATCGTTTTTCGAAATCATCATAGCGGTGTAAAACAAAAAACAAACCTTAAAAACAATAGCACTATGAAACGAACCATGTTATTTTTGGCAATCTGCACCCTACTGATTGGAGCAGGCCATAC
>JAGOEF010000296.1 GCA_017997855.1 Bacteroidales bacterium | reverse complement strand
CTCACAGGGATTGAACAATTTAAACGCAGGTGGAATCTGCTATAATAATTCCGGAAGTATCTCAGGATGCAAGAATTTCGGTTCCTTTGAGTTTACCGGTCAGGAATTAATCGTGGGCGGCGGTGGCATTTGCGGGCACGCAAACGGGCCTATTACTAATTGTCAGAATTATGCAAATCTATCGGGCAAAATAGATAATCTTGGAGGCATAGCAGGATCGGTTATCGAATCAGCAATCAGTAATTGTTCAAATTATGGAATTATTGATGGTCGTAACAATATCGGAGGAATAGTTGGAGACAATTTTAGCTGGAGTTCATCAGTAAACAATTGTTTTAATAGCGGAAATATTTATGGGATTCAAAATGTTGCCGGCATTTTCGGAAATCGAAATGATGATACAATTACAAATTGTTTAAATGTAGGTCTCTGTTATGGTTCGGCAATAACATGTCTTGATACAACAGGGCTATTAACCAACAACTACTACGACAAACAAATGTGCCTCAGCAAAGGCATTGATAGTACGGATATTTCAGGTTCAGCCGAAGGCAAACTTACCACCCAACTAACAGGTACAAGCCCCGAACTTCAGGCAATGCTCGGCGACGGCTGGTCGTATGCCGAAGGCCGTTATCCAATTCCGTTAGGTTTGGAAAACGACAGCCTCGCTTTGGTGGCAGCAACACCGGTTTATCTGCATTTTGAAACAGAAGAAGATTATAACCATGTTGATAGCGTAAGTAAAAACTTTACGGTTGGACTTGAAAACAATGTAAGTTGGGAGCAAGCAAACGGTCGTGTAAGTTTCAGCGATGAAAGTGTTACGCTTATAAATTTGGGGTTTGAAAATATAACAGTCAATTTAGGTGATTACAGCAAAAAAGTGCGTATAAATATTGTAGATATCGAAACGTTTGCTCCAATTCAAACTGTCGAAACTGAAATAACGGCTTACCCGAACCCGGCAGGTGAATTCATAAGTTTAAATTTGAACGGAATTAATGCTGAAAGGGTTGACGTTTATGATATCACAGGAAAGCTGCTCTCAACCAACAATCTAAGTTCGGAACAAACACTGATTTTTACAGGAAACTTACATTCTGGATCGTATTTTATAAAGGTTTACAATGGCAATCAGAACATCGCAATATTGAAAATTATTAAACGATAGAATGCAGAAGACAGAAACAAGAATGCAGAATGCAGAATACAGAAGGAGCGTTTCGTGGGGCGAGAAAAGCCTGCCGATCCGAGAGAATCTGGCAATATTAAGCCAGAGGAAAATGTGTTCGAATTGACAACCGCACCCTTCTGTATTCTGTCTCCTGAATTCTGCATTCCTAAAAAAGCAGAATCGCATAATGCAACCATTTTGTACCTTGCATCGTTATAAGTTTCAGATTCAATATATATATGAAAAGTAATAATTTACAATTTCGGTCAGTTTTTCAATTATCTGTTTTTGCCATACTTCTTGCGATGTCCGGGCTACTTATATCGTGCGAGCCGGAGCCTACGCCGGTTGATGCGGAGGTGAAAGCGGGAGATACCACGAACTTATTTGTAATTAATTGGGACACTGTAATTTCCCCAATGAACAATGTTTCGATTGCAGAATTCAGTTTGGATATTGATGGTGACGGACACAACGATATTAAGTTTGAAGCATACGAAACCTATTGGCATGGTGCAACAGGCGCACAAACAAAAATATACTGTCTCGACACCGCATTCTGTATTGCCGCCATCAATTATTACGATACCATATTTTTTAGTAAGACCTACGACACAACGCTACAAAACGGAATTGTGTATATCTGGGAACTTTCGCGAAATTCGTGTGAGAGATATTCATCAAACGACATCGTTATCGATACAATTTTGAATCCCCGTGTACACCTATATTTTCCCGGTGAAATCGTTAAAAGCTATGAACATTGGATGTCGGATACGTTGTCGGTTTCTTTTCGCGGATTTGGGGTAATTCCGGTGGAACAAACGGTAACGCAAGATACCATTTACAACTACGGTGCAATAGGAACATTCGATTGTCATAATCTTCCGGGCGACAGCATTGTGCTCATGGGTGTACGCAAAAACATCAACGGAACCTACAAATACGGCTGGCTACGGTTCCGAATCAGCGACAATCATATTATTGAACTGTTTGAATCGGCAATTGAGCTATAGTTTATTAAAAAATATATATTTGTATGAGAAATAATTCAAACTTCCAAAATCAGTTGATGATAATAAAAAAATATCACCAATTTTTAGCGATTGTAATTGTTTCAATTGCCACTTCATGCACTGTTTTTGCCCAAAACAATTTTATCGTGTGCGGAATACCCAACCTGAACAGAGACACGTTTAACGACATACCCGACACCACAATACAATCAAATGGGGATCCGTACTACGGGGATCCGTACAACAGATATAATTTTGATATGGATGGTAATGGCGAAACTGATGTGAAAATCAGAACTTTTTCTTTGGAGGGACTAGGTGGGCATTCAGATGAGACTGAATTGCGTTATCTCGCTAATAATATAAAATTTGCATTAGGCGAACAAATGGTTGACACAGATTATTATTATAATCCTCCAGTCGTTTATTACTATAATTTCCCTAAAAAATTTAACTATAACGACACCATTGATGAACGCTACAATTTTGTCCATACCAACATGTATCTGTCATATATTAGTGGTTCGTGGGGAAATCCTACTACTTTCCCTGGTTGGCTTTTTCATGGCGAAAAATACATCGGCATCAGTATGGAGAAGAACGATGTTACGTTGTATGGCTATATTTTAGTACAAGTTACAGGGTACTCCACTGTCATTATTAAGGAGTTTGCCATGAACATAAACCCGTATATCGGTATTGTGCCCGGGGCAACAGAACAGGTATTCGAACTCTACCCCAACCCGGCTAAAAACGAAGTGTTCATCAAACTCAATGGCGAAAATGCCGGCAAACCGGCTAGGTTCACGCTGTACGACCTCAGCGGGAAAAAGCTCGTGCAGGTGGCCGATATTCCCCAAAACGGGCACATTGCCCTGCCTGAATTTGCCAAAGGCCTGTATATTGCCGAAATCGAGGTGGAGGGGCAACGAGAAATCAGAAAATTACAAATTGAGTAAAAGATGAAAAGAACAATCTGTATTATTAACCTGATATTGTTGAGTGCTTTGAGCTTAACAGCC
>JAGOEF010000015.1 GCA_017997855.1 Bacteroidales bacterium | reverse complement strand
CTCACCGGGAATCGCATCGAAAGCTTCATTATTAATTCATCGGTCGAAATTGACCCTGAGCGGATTTTGCGGTTCTCGCAATACAGCATATTTATGCTTGCCATGATGATGTTGCTGTTGGTAGGAGTTATTGTATTTATCGACAGGCTGATCTCGGTGTTTGCAAAACAGATTCACTTTGTTTCGTTTGCTGTTGCATTAGTTGCCGTAACAGTTATCTGGTTTTTGGTTGGCCGGCATCAGTTTTCGGAGCTGATTGGCCCGTGTATTTTTATGCTCATTGCGTTTACAGCATTTTGGGTTCATCGTAATGTTCATTCCTACAACTGGTATGCCCACATTATCATTTTATTCTTGATATCGCTTTTTCTCTCAGAGAAAGCACTTCAGGTAGTTTCTGAAAAAGAACTCGAGTCGCGAAAAGTACTGGCAAATAATCTGGCCAACGAACGCGACGCAGGTGCCGAATTTTTCCTTACCAACACAGGAAACGACATCATGCAGGATTCAAAAATCGAAAGCTTTGTTCTTGCAAGTAAAGCCGATAGCCTGTATCAATACATACAATCGAATTACATTAAAGGCTACCTGAACAAATACGACTTACAGGTTTCGTTATGCACGCCAACCGATAGTTTGCTGGTTCAACCCGATAATACCATGTGCCACTGTTTTTCGTTCTTTGGCGAACTATTGCGTGACAACGGGATTCCACTACCCGGCACAAATTTCTATTTTCTTGATAACCACGATGGAAGAATTTCATACTTTGGATATTACAGTTATGAGAAACCCGGGAACCCCAGCGTACAGATGTTTATTGAACTGAACAGCAAACTTTTTAGCGAAGGTCTTGGCTACCCCGAACTGCTGCTCGATAAAAAATATGCTCAAAAAAAGACCCTCAAAGATTATAGTTACGCAAAATATAACCGGGGAAGGTTAATCATTAAAAAAGGTGAATTTGAGTATCCCTTAAACATCGGTTTTAACAGGGATACATCCGATTTTATGCTTAATGAAGTAAATGGATACAGTCACCTATACTACTATCCCGATGATGAAAATATTATTGTAATGAGTATTGAGGAAACCGGTTTCCAACGACACCTGATATCATTCTCCTACCTCTTTTTCGTGATTTTCACCGGATTCAGCCTGTTTCAACTGGGCAAGCGTATCGGCAGAAAAAAAGAGACCGATACAGGAAGCTTAAAAAACAGAATTCAGTTCTCAATAGTTTTTATCATCGTACTTTCAATTCTGATAATTGGTTCAATTTCGATTTACTTTATAATTGACGGGTATGCAGAGCGCCATAACCAAATGCTTCGCGACAAGCTGCAATCGGTGCTGGTGGAATTAGAACACAAGATTGGAGATGAAACTGAATTCAATGAGACAAATACCAGTTACATAAACTCTTTGCTTGTAAAATTCAGTAATGTTTTCTACACGGATATCAATCTGTTCGACACCCATGGAAATCTGATAGCCTCATCGCGCGAAGAGGTATTCGACAAAGGCTTACAGGGCAGATTTATGCACCCTAAAGCCGTAAGGCAACTCCGGCAAAAAAATACCGGGTCTGTTATTATCAGCGAACGAATTGGAAAAGCCGATTACCTGTCGGCCTACGTTCCATTCAGAAATAATCAGGGCGAAGTGGTTGCCTATATTAACCTGCCATATTTCTCGCGTCAGGATGAATTAAACAAGGAAATCACCGATTTTGCCATGGCATTTGCCAATGTATTTTTATTACTGATAATGCTCAGCGTGGTCATGGGCATATTTATTGCAAACCAACTGACCAAGCCACTGGCGTATCTTCAGGAGAAAATAAAAACCATCGATTTGGGTACTAAATCCGAAAAAATTGAATACGACCGAAAAGATGAATTGGGCAGTCTGATACGGGAATACAACAAAAAAATTGATGAACTGGCCGAAAGTGCAGGTATGCTGGCAAAATCGGAACGTGAATCGGCATGGCGCGAAATGGCCAAACAAATTGCTCATGAGATTAAAAATCCGCTCACTCCAATGAAGCTCAGCATTCAGCACCTAAAACAGACTTATACGCCCAACAACCCGGAATGGCAGCAAACACTCGATAAAGTAACCCAAACCATTATCGAACAGATTGATACACTGTCGGCCATAGCCAGCGAGTTCAGCAATTTTGCAAAAATGCCGCAGGCCAGAATGCAACAGGTGGACCTCGGAGAAAAAATAATCTCATCGGTTAACCTGTTCCGGTCATCATACGAAGATATCGATTTCGAAATTCGCATTGTGACCGATAGCAAAGCTATAATTGATGCAGACCCTGAACAAATGACCCGCGTATTCAACAACCTGATAAAGAATAGCATACAGGCAATTGAGGAACATACAAAAGGAAAAATCAGCCTGCACCTTACAGGCGATTCGGAACACTACCTGTTTGCCATCACCGACAATGGTTCGGGTATCGATAGCGAAATGCAATCGAAAATTTTCCAGCCAAATTTTACAACCAAAAGCAGTGGCATGGGGCTGGGACTGAGTATGGTTAAAAATATCATCGACCAGATGGGTGCAAAAATTTGGTTTGAAACCACTCCCGCAATAGGCACAAGTTTTTACATACGGTTTAAAAAACCACAGGAAGAAGCCAGCCGGTTTTTAATGAAGCCATTTAAAGACCAGCGACCATAAACCCAACAGGTAGGTGCTGAAAATGAAAATTATAATAACAAGTAAAATTCTGATGAAGCCAGCGCCTTTTTTAATAGCAATCCTAGAGCCTGCCCAGCCCCCAAAAATATTACCGACTGCCACAATCGACCCCAGCAAGAACTCAACCTGACCATTAATCAGAAATACGGCCAGCGCGAAGGGAGAATAAAGAAGTACCAGAAAAACTTTCAGGCCGTTGGCCTGTACCAAATCGTAACCCGAATTAAGAACCAGTGCTGTCAGTAAAAATATTCCGACTCCAATATGAAGAAACCCGCCATAAATTCCAATGGCAAAAAATATGAAGTACTGCAAAAAACTCACTTTACGGAGTTGTTTTTCGCGAACTCCCGCAATCCATTTTTCGGGTTGAACAAAAATAAATACAAGCAGCACCAGCAATGCAACCCCGACAATAATTTCAAAAATATCCTTGTTAATACTGGCGGCGACCTGAGCACCGAGAACCGAACCCAAAACAATGGGAATACCCAGCAACCAGCCTTTGCGCAAATCGAGTTTTCCGTTACGGTAAAAAGCGAGGGTAGATGTTAAAGTCTGCATAACCACACCCAACCTGACTGTACCATTGGCCAACGGGGCAGGCATGCCTAAGGCAACAAACAACGAATACGAAATTACCGTACCGCTTCCGGCAATTGTATTAATAAGGCCTACCAAAAATCCGGATGCAACCAGAATGACAACTATCATCCAGGCATCTAGCCCCCAAGCTGTTAGTCCTTCGATAAACATGAGGCAAACATACATATAAACTACACTCGATTTTCATTTTAATAACATCAATCAGGCATGTTTAGAATCCGGCAAATTAATTATCCCGATAAATCGTATTACGAAAAACATATCTTTGCAACAAAAGAATCGCCTGTGAAAAATGTACTTGTAATAGGAGGGTTTGGATTTTTGGGCCGGTATATAGCCGGAGAACTCATTGCTGGAGGGTATAATGTAAGTGTTTGCGATATTAAAACTGAAGCTCCGGCTTTCGACACGAGAATAAGCATCATAGATTACAATTTCGTGACAGCCAGCGACGATGATTCACTCAATGTTTTGCGAAACTTTCAATCGGTTGTATTTTGTGGTGGCCGTGATGACAGAAGTATGCCCGACGGCGATGCCTGGGATTATTTTTACAATGCCAACGTGGTAACCACATGCAAACTAACCCGCCTGGCCTCTGATGCCGGAGTTGACAAGTTAATTATACTGGGTTCCTACTTCGCCCATTTCGACCGGAAATTTCCCAAAATGAAACTTTCGCAACGACACCCATATATCAGGAGCCGTGTTGAACAAGAAAAACAAAGTATTTCTGAAGCCAGATCCGGACTTCAGGTTATCATTTTAGAGATTCCCTATGTTTTTGGCAGCCTCGAAGGGGTTGTTCCCTTATGGAAAAGTTTAGTTAATTACATTTACAAAACTCCGGTTGCAATGTACACCACAGGGGGAACGGCATTTATTTCGGTTCGAAATCTGGCACAGGCTGTTGTAGGGGCTATAACCTATGCCCGGCATGGAGATTGTATCCCCGTGGCAGGTAAAAACATGACGTGGAAAGAGATGATCAAACTGATTGCCTCAAAACTTGAAAAAAAAAGACCCGTGCTACCTATTGCCTGGTGGATTATTAAACCTCTTACCCTATTTGTCAAACTACATTTTAAAATTAAAGGAATACAGTCAGGTTTAGATCCTTATCATTTCATTGCTTTGCAAAGCCGTAACACCTACCTTGATGTTGAGTTTTGCACTAATTACCTGAAATTTCGTCCCGAAAATCTCGACAGCGTTTTCGACGACACTGTAAAGGCATGTTTGCAATAGAATATGCGTAAAATCATTACCGACTTTTACCAAAAGCCGTGAAGTAATTCACATTGGTAAAAATATTGTAAAACATACGGCTATCATTTGGTTTCAGACAAAACAAAATAAAATTATTATATCTACTTGATTTTGTGTTAATTAAATCAATTTTTAATTTAGAAATAATCTATATTCAAATACTCAAACATGACTTTTGTCATGTTTGAGCCATATTGAAAACCATATTTTTAGACCTCAATAAATTTTTGTGAAAAATTAAACAAGTAACCAGGTATAATTTAAACTAAACGTAAAATGACAGAAGTAAAAACAATCATCAAAGAAAAACTGGGAAAGTTTGGTGCAACGCGTGAAGCTCTCATGCCGATACTTCAGGCAATAGTTCAGGAAAAGAACTATCTTACCGAAGAAGACATGGTTGAAGTAGCAGAGGCACTCGATCTTTCGGCAGCCGATGTGTATGGCACTGCCACATTCTACACATTTCTCGACATTAAACCGTGCGGAAAGTATGTAATCCGTGTTTGTAAAACCATTTCGTGCCACATGTCAGGTAAAGATGAGATTATCAAAACCTTGCAAGACACATTAAAAATTAATGTTGGCGAGACCTCAGCCGACCGTAAGTTTACCCTTCTCACCGCCAATTGTATGGGCTGGTGCCATAAAGGTCCTGTTATGCTGGTAAACGACGAGGTATACCCTGAGCTCACTCCAGACAAGGCAATAAAAATCGTTCAGGAATACATGGCAAAAGAGTAATAATTAATCATTAATACAATCTAAAAAAATGGAAAACACGAAATTACATAAAGTCGATCTGATTTTTGAAAACGACGGAACATGTGCCACCACCGTACTCGACAAAGTGCTTTCAAGGAAACCTGAAGAAATCATCAACGACATGATTGATTCTGGTCTGAAAGGCCGTGGCGGAGCAGGTTTTCTTACGGGTTTGAAATGGAAATTCACCCGCAACGAAACTGCCGAAATGAAATATATTGTTTGCAACGCAGACGAAGGTGAACCCGGAACATTTAAAGACAGGGAAATTCTTGACAGGGTTCCCGAAAAAGTTTTCACGGGTATGGCTATAGCCGGATATGCTATTGGAGCGAAAGAAGGAATTCTGTACCTGCGCGCTGAATACAACTTCTTGTTGCCCAAACTCGAAAGGGTAATGAATGAATTCAACAAAGCAATCCAAGACAAAAAACTCGATTTTTCGATAGATATTCGTTCGGGAGCCGGAGCATACATTTGTGGCGAAGAGAGTGCATTGTTCGAATCAATCGAAGGGAAACGTGGTGAACCACGTAACAAACCGCCCTACCCGACAGTATCGGGTCTATTTGGTAAACCTACGGTTATCAACAATGTTGAGACCCTGGTTTATGCAACCATGATTAACAAATATGGTCCCGAAAGATTCAAAGAATTCGGAACCAAAGACTCACGCGGATCGAAAGTTTTTTCTGTTTCGGGCGATACCCCAAATGCCGGCATTTATGAACTCGGTTTAGGTATGACCGTTCAGGAATTTGTTGATGAATTTGGTGATGGCGACACAAAAGCAGTTCAGATTGGTGGCGCTTCGGGAATGTGCGTTCCGCGCAAAAAATTCAAAGACATCATTATTGGTTACGAAGGCGTTCCTACCGGTGGTTCAATGATGTTGTTCAACAGTACGCGTTCGATGTACAATGTATTGCACGACTATCTTGATTTCTTCGCAGAAGAATCGTGCGGACAATGCACCCCGTGCCGTGTTGGTTGTCAGCAATTGCTCAAAGGCATTCAGGCAGTGAAAAAAGGAAAACAAAAACCCGAGTATCTCGAAACCCTGAAAAAACTGGCCGAAACCATGAAATTATCAGCCAAGTGCGGATTAGGACAATCAGTTCCCAACCCGTTTATTTCGATTGTCGATAATTTCAAAGAAGAGATCATTTACTAATTCAATAATAAAACAAGATAAAACAATGGCAAAATACGAAGTAAATCTTAAGATAAACGATATCCCTGTAAGCGTTGAAGAGGGCTCGACCATTCTGGATGCAGCCAAAAAACTAAATTTCAGGGTTCCTACCTTATGCCATCATCCCGACCTCTGCGTTGCAGGAAACTGTCGTGTATGCGTGGTTGAACAGAAAGGTGCAAGGGCTTTGGCAGCAGCATGCGCCACTCCGGTAGCCGAAGGAATGGAAATTTACACCAACAGTGCTAAAGTACGTACAGCCCGCAAAAACATCATCGAACTGTTGTTGTCGGAACACAATTCGGAATGTACCAATTGCTACAAAAACGGCAAATGCGAACTTCAGGAACTGGCTCACGAGTATCGTGTGAACGAAAACAACTACATGAAACTGATTCTCGACAAGGGCTACACCATCGACAACCTTTCACCGGCCATTATTAAAGACGACAGCAAATGTATCCGTTGTCAGCGCTGCGTTCGCACCTGTGCCGAACTGCAACACGTAAGTGCCCTTGCAGTAGGTTACAAAGGCGATCATCAGAAAATTTCGACTTTCTTCGAAAAACCCATGCATTCAGTGGTATGTACCAACTGCGGTCAATGCGTTAATCGCTGTCCGACCGGAGCTTTGGTTGAAAAGAACTATATCGATCAGGTATGGGATTGCATCAACGACCCCTATCTGCATGTGGTAGTTCAAACCGCTCCCGCTGTTCGTGTTGGACTTGGCGAAGACCTTGATCTGGAACCAGGACATCGTGTAACCGGTAAAATGGTTTCAGCACTAAAACGTATAGGTTTCGATTCGGTTCTCGATACTGATTTCACCGCTGACCTTACCATTATGGAAGAAGGTACCGAATTACTCACCCGTCTGAAAAAAGTTCTGGTTGAGCAGGACACCAATACTGCACTTCCGATGATGACTTCATGTTCGCCGGGATGGATTAAATTCATCGAGCACAAATTCCCCAACCTGTTAGACAATTTGTCTACATGCAAATCGCCGCAACAGATGTTTGGTGCCCTGGCAAAAACTTTCTACGCTCAGAAAAAAGGACTGAAAGCCGACCGCGTGGTTTCTGTTTCTATCATGCCCTGTACAGCGAAAAAGTTTGAAGCCAATCGTCCCGAAATGCGTTCGAGCGGATATCAGGATGTTGATTATGTACTCACCACACGCGAACTCGCTATGATGATTCGTCAGGCAGGTGTTGACTTCAACGAACTTCCCGACGAAAACTACGATAGCATCATGGGTAATTCAACCGGTGCTGCTGTTATTTTCGGTGCTACCGGCGGTGTAATGGAAGCTGCATTGCGTACTGCTTACGAAATCGTAACCGGACGTCCTGTTCCCTTCCAGAACCTTGATATCGTTCCTGTTCGTGGTTTCGACGGAATCAAAGAAGCCAAAGTTCAGATAACCGGAGTAAAACCCGAATGGAGTTTCCTCGAAGGTGCTGAACTCAGTTGCGCTATTGCCCATGGTCTGACTAACGCCAACAAACTGATGAAAGCTGTAAGCGAAGGCAAGGTCAGCTATCACTTCATCGAAGTAATGGCTTGTCCGGGCGGTTGCTTAGGCGGTGGCGGTCAACCCATACCTACCAACGAAACCATCCGTCGCAAACGTATGGAAGCTATTTACGACGAAGATACCAATATGGTACTCCGTAAATCACACGAAAATCCCGAAGTAGTTGCCATTTATGAAGAATTCCTGGGTCATCCGAACAGTCATAAATCGCATGAACTGCTACACACACACTATCACCCACGTAAAAGTTACTAAGTGATTTCATGAAAAAAGCGCTCCATTCGGGGCGCTTTTTTTTTATGGCTATGCCATTATCTTACTGCAAAATCTATTTCGTAAAATGCAATACCGTGCTTTGTATGCCCGATTTTGTTAACACCTGTACAATGTAAAAACCATTGCTGATATGCCCCGGATGAACCAAAATTTCTCTTTCCCCATGGCATGGCTGCGAATACAACAATCTTCCATCGCACGAAATTATATCACAGCGAATTAAGCCATCTCCGGATTCGAGATAAAACAATCCATCACTGACCGGATTTGGCCAGATTTTAATTGTCTCCAATTGGTTAATCGGGCTATTCCAGGAGTAATCGGCATATTCAACCAGTGTCTCATTGGTCATCACTGCTATGTTGTAATCGAAATATATACGGGCAATATTGCTGATTATATCACCAAACGCAATATCGCCGGACGGACGGATACGAAATTTTACATAACCATGGCTTGCTGCTTCGTTGGTGTTTTCGTCGGGCAGGTTAATATTATTAAAACGGAACCAAATCACATGATCATGCATAGTAATTTGCACCGGGTGCGAAAACGAAACCGGTTCAAAGCTCGATAGATCAAGTTTCTCGCTCAACGTGTCGACAACGGCTACGGTAAAAGCCGTATCGTTGCCGGTATTCTGAAAGCGTACAGTGTACTCAATAGCGTGGTTTGCTGCGATAAAGTCGGGATAAATATAATCGCCGGGGTCAGCCAGTTTGTCGTTGGGGTCATATGAACCCGTGATTGTAATTGCCAGTGTGTCGCTATTGTTCAGGGGTGTTTCATCAGAATCGGATGGGGTTGCAGCTACCGCAAGAACCTGAGATGCCAGCGGAGCACCTGCATCCACATGACAAGTAATACGATACTGAACCTGTTGCATGGGTTGAAGATCGAAAGGCAATTCAATTTCGGAAGGCTCGTCAACGCTAACTTCAGGGTAAACATCTGTTATTTCAACGTCAGGGTGGCTTATTGTAAAATGAATATTCCCGATTTGGGGAGTAGTTCCTGCATTACGTAGATGAACCCACACTATTGCATCAAAGCCCGGGCGGAAAGCGTCTGCTGTTGCATCAACCACGAGGTCATTCATATCGGGCTCAGGCTGAAAAACAAAATCGTTGCCAAAGCTGGTCTGTCCGGTTTCCTGGCCAAAATCAACAGTATAATCTGCAGTAATCAATGAATAATATAGCGGAATCTGAACCGGAAAAATATGGTACTCGCCGGTGCCAGTCCCAATCAGAAAATCATCCGAAACACACACAAAGGCATCCTGTGATTCAGATTCCAGTTTTAAAATTACCGGGGCCATATCTTCGCCATTATCGAATAACCCATTCAGGTTCATGTCGAAAAACGATTTCCCGGAAATAAAATTATTGTCCTCCGAAAACCGGGCTATATAATTAGAGCCGTTGGTTTGTGCTGCAATGAGGGTATAATGCCCAAAAGCAGCCTGCTGCCCAACATTTCCGGTAATATATGCATTTTCGATTCCCGAAGCAAGGTCTTCGCAATTCAGGGTATTAAATGCAAAACTACAAGCAGCTCCATGCATGACATTTCCTTCAGCATCGGTACGAATCAGGTAATCGATGGCCGTAAGTGTATTTTCGGGCGGCAATGTATTAGAATATACCAACTCGTACGACCCAAAAGTATTTGAATTAACCCACGCTGCCGTATTCCCAAAAATATAAAAACCATCTCCGGCATCACAAGCCCTGAAAAAAGTAGTCTGCTCAGTACCATAGCTGCTTGCCCAAACCACATCTCCCGGGTTGCTGAATTTTGTAGCATAGGTACTAAACACCTGTTGCGGAGATGTAAGTTCAGTCCCCAGAAAATTAACAGTTCCCGAGTAACTGCCAAAAAGCACGGCATCATTCCCCGAACACACAACCTGATTACCCCAGTATGTGTCGAACGGAAAAGAATAAGCCCACTGATATGTTCCGCCGAAATCTGATTTGAAAATAAATTCGTGAGTCGACGAGGAATTGTTATCGAGTGTGCCAGCTAAGCCCAGCGAGAGAGTTCCTTTAAAACTACCGGCGCAAAACACATCACCATTATCGGCAACATCAATAGAAAATCCTATGTAAGTATTTGTTGAGGTCCCTATCGGGTTGACAAACTGCCAATCTCCCCCATCACTAAGTCCTGCAATAAACATATTGGCATTGCTGGTCGATATCTGGGTTCCGCCGATTGTCTGGACTCCCACATTTTTAAATGGGGCGCAAATTGCTATTTGCCCTGCATTGTTTCCGGCCACATGAAATAAATCGGACGAAAAATCGCCTCCGGTAGTACCCACCAGCCCCGATCTTGACCATAATATCTCGCCGGCAGGATTGTACTTTAAAAGGAAAAAACTCATTCCAACTGCACCTTCGAGTTCAAAAGGAGTTGAATTAAGCGTTGATACTGTTTGCGGATTTCCAAAAAATCCGGTTACATACAGGTTTCCTTCGCTATCGGCATACAAATCGCTTACCAGGGCTGTATAACCGCAAGCCAGCGACCTCGCCCAAAGCAATGTACCTTCAGCATCGCGCTTTATTATTACCGAACAGAGATTCCCCTGAATCGGGAAGGTAATATCACCTATTGTAATTGGTGCGTTTGAATATGTGGTTGAATTATACACATTTCCCAGTGCATCAGTTTCAATACGGTTGAGTGCTCCGGTGTAGGTATTCCCATTGTTGTCGGAATACACCTGGGTAAAATTCTGTCCGCAAACCATATAGCTCAGGAAGACAGCAAGAAACAAACAAAATGTTTTATTCATAATGCGGTATATTAAACAATCAAATGACGCAAATTTTCGTGTTCAGTTGCTTAATGACAATAGCTGTCTGCAATTTTTAAAACATTTATCAGTGAGTTAAAAAAAATACTCTATGAATAGCTAAATTGCAGGTTGTAACATACACATCAAAAATTGATATGGAGCAAAGCGATTACCTGAAAAGACAAATCGATCAACTTGGCCTGGTGCTTGCAAAACTACTGGCATCGATACTGGGGTTACCACAAAAGAAGATACCTGCTGATACCCTTGCCGAAATTGACCGTGTTCTGCAAAACGAACTCAGCCTCAACACAAAAACAATTGCTGCCAGCCCGAAGTCAGGTTTTGCCGAAATGCTGAAAACCGACAAAGGTGCCAGCGACGAAAGCATCTCGCTTCTGGCTGATTTGATTATGATGGTAGCCGACAATATGCCCGATGATGCTGCCGACAAAAAACTACTATACGAGCAAAGTCTGGCGATGTATGAGTTCCTGAGAAAAAACGAAACCACTTTCTCGTTCGGGAATTGGTTAAGTGTTGATTTTCTCAAAGAGAAACTAAAAAAATATAATGCCTGAAATTGTAATGATTTCAGAATTTGTTGGGACCCAATTAAGTTAGGCACTTGATGAATTACAAATTATTAATTAATTTTACTCATTGGATTTGTTATCGAACTTAACTCCTTTTTGAACAAAACATGCTTACAAACGAAGGATTACGCCGCGAAGTAGGTCTTTGGGGGATTACCGCCAATATTGTCAATGTGGTTATAGGTTCCGGGATATTTGTTCTGCCGGCATTGGTAGCGGCGGGTTTGGGAGCGGCCGGAATTCTGGCGTATCTGTTTTGCGGGTTCCTCATCAGCATCATTATGCTCTGTTTTGCCGAAGTAGGGAGTAAAATTACGGTAACCGGCGGTGCGTATGCCTATATAGAAGCTGCTTTCGGTAAATACTTTGGTTTTCTGGCTGCCAATCTTCTGATATTCGGGGCATGCCTGATGGCAACCGCAGCGGTAGCCAATGCCATGGCGACCATGCTCTCGGCGATATGGCCTGTTTTTGGCGACAGCACATTTCGCATTTGCTTTTTCGTGGCACTGTTTTCGGGGTTTACAATGATAAATATTATGGGGGTAAAACAAGGCATTGTGTTAATTACCATAACTACCATTGCCAAACTGGCTCCGCTGTTGTTGCTGGTATTGTGGGGTTCCACGGCCATTGTTCCCGAAAACCTCCTATGGCATAATACTCCGGCAATTTCCGACATCGGTAAGGTGTCGCTGCTGTTGTTCTTTGCTTTTCAGGGAGCTGAGAGCAGCCTGAGTGTGAGCGGTGAGGTCAAAAATGCACATAAAACCATTCCGAAGGGCATATTGCTCAGTTTCCTCATCATTCTGGTGTTTTACATTTCGATTCAGATTGTGGCTCAGGGAGTGCTGGGGAACAGCTTTGCGGGTTTCTCCGACGCACCGCTGGCCGAAGTGGCCCGAAGGCTGATGGGTCCGGCCGGAATCACGCTAATGATTGCCGGAGCGTCGGTGTCGATGTTTGGCTATCTTACCAGCGACACACTCAACATACCCCGGGTTTTGTTTCGTTCGGCAGTGGATCGTGTTATACCCATCAAACCCCTGGCAAAAGTTCACAAAAAACATGCAACACCCTATGTGGCAGTTATTGTTTACTCGGCACTGGGATGCCTGTTCTCGATAACCGGTGAATTTAAACAGCTGGCCATATTATCATCGGCATCGGTGCTGCTCGTATATCTGGGCGTTGCCCTTTCGGCAATTAAACTGCGGCATCTGCAGGTAGCCAATAAAAAAACTTTCAAAATTCCGGGCGGTATTGTAGTTCCCTTGCTGGCATCAATTACCATTATCTGGTTTTTGTCGAACCTCACCAAACAGGAAATGACCGGTATGGCAATTGCATTAGGAGTTCTTACCGGCATTTATCTCATCCTGTTCTTATTTCGTCGGAAGCGCTTGAAAATTGTGAAAACCTAAATTGCAAAAGCATTAACTTATAATATTTGTTCAAAAGCCTTACCTCGGTTTTTGGTATGATTTTCGTTAATTGCATTCAGTCAAGTTTTTTTAAGTTTATACAAATACAAAACAAGAATTTTTATAAATTTGTGAGGTTGTTGCGATTAGAATCATTTTATTTGAAATTAATACCATAACTAATAATTACACCATGAAAAAATTACTATTTATTTTCGGACTTCTGGCAATGAGTCTGATAGGTTTTGCACAACAGGAAGACATCACCGACGACATCAAAGATCTTAAAGACAAGGCTGCACAGGGCAGTGCTGATGCACAGGGGAAACTGGGCTATTGCTATCTTACAGGCACAAAAATCGAAAAGAACGAAAAAGAGGGTTTCAAATTGCTGACTGAAGCAGTAAAGGGTGACAATGCTTTTTCGCAGTTTTATCTGGGTCTGTGTTACCATAATGGCACTGGAACGGCACAGAACCCGGTGAAAGCCTTCCAGTGGATTTTAAAAGCCGGAGAGCAAAGTTTCGACAAGGCTTACAGTTATCTGGGTAATTTCTATTACAACGGCATTGGTACGGGGAAAGACCGGAAAGAGGCCGTTAAATGGCTCAAAAAGGCTGTCGAAAACGAAGACGACATTGAATCGATGTACCTGCTGGCC
Source organism: Bacteroidales bacterium (assembly GCA_017997855.1). The sequence continues at coordinate 1,252 of JAGOEF010000015.1, read as the reverse complement.
ACCTGTTATAACAATGGAGATGGCATTTTAAAGAACGAAGCCAAAGCAGTGGAGTACTTCGGTAAAGCCGCCGATAAAGGCCATGTAAAAGCACGTGCCGAACAGGCTTATGCTTACCGTTATGGTAAAGGGGTTGCCCAAAACTCGGCTAAAGCCGTTGAACTATATACCCAGATTGCCGAAAACGGCGATAAAGATGCCCAATACTATCTGGCAACCTGCTACGAAAAAGGTGATGGCGTTACCAAAAGCGAAACAACCGCATTTCAGTGGTATCTGAGGGCTGCAGAAAAGGGGAATATTCCGGCCCAAAACTCGGTTGGCGAATATTATCAAAACGGCGTGGGCACCAGCCAGGACTACAACAAAGCTATTGAGTGGTACAAAAAAGCAGCCGATGCGGCCAATCTCGATGCCTGTAACAATTTGGGAAATTGCTATTATAACGGCTATGGAACAAAAGTTGACTATGCCAAGGCGTTTGAATTTTACACCAAAGCTTCGAAAAACAAAATGCCACAGGCACTGTATAATTTGGGAGTTTGCTATTCAAAGGGACAAGGAGTAAAAATCAATACCAAAAAAGCAGCCGAGTTATTATTTGAATCGGCACAGGCAGGTTATGCTCCCGCACAAAATCTGCTGGGTACGTTCTATCTCGAAGGTATTGGCGTTGCAAAAGACCTGAAAAAAGCCACTACCTGGTTCGAAATTGCCGCCAATCAGGGAAATGCCGACGCACAATATAATATGGGCAACTGCTATCGCACCGGGGTTGGTTACCCAAAAGATGCCAACAAAGCCCGCGAATGGATGTCGAAAGCGGCCGCTCAGGGTCATGAACAAGCTAAAAAAGACCTGGAAAAAATTAAATAGTACTGTTCTTTTTTCCAAACAAACAAAAGGCTGTCAATCGTTGGCAGCCTTTGTTGTTTTTGAGAAGTCAGAAGACAGGAGGCAGAATACAGAAGGGTCAGGGAGGAGCGTCTTCGGATTCACCCTTCGATGAGCACTCCGCTTCGCTCCGTTACTCAGGGTGACAACCGCCCCTGTCATGCTGAGTACTGGAGCGTAGCGGAAGGTTAATCGAAGCATAGGCAGGGGTTAGGGAGAAACGTCTTCGGATTCACCCTTCGATGAGCACTCCGCTTCGCTTCGTTACTCAGGGTGACAAATTCGATTACCGCTGCGCTACTCAGGGTGACAAACGCCCCTGTCATGCTGAGTACTGGAGCGTAGCGGAAGGTTAATC